>JAQBFJ010000153.1:0-11472 GCA_032123435.1 Verrucomicrobiota bacterium | reverse complement strand
ACAATACATGGGGTTTGAGCTATGCTTTCAAGATTATTTCTGAAAGTGAACCAATCAGGGTTAGTTTTATACCGGCTGTATGTGTCTGTTACGACATATATTATCATTTCTTGTTCCGATCTCTGAAAGACTGCTATTATTTAAATTTGGTCAATGGATGCAAGCAGTTTGTTGTACAAGTCAAAGTCATATTGGGAAAAACAGCAGAAAACAACATTTCCGTCATAACCGGTTTGTTTTAAATATTCCAGCACTGTTGAAACCGCTGTTTTGCAGGCTTTTTCCGGAGGGTATCCATAGACGCCGGTGCTTATGCAGGGGAAAGCTATGGATTTCAGACTGTGATGCCGGGCTGTTTCGAGCGAGTTCCGGTAGCATTGTTTCAACAGGTCAGGTTCTCCGCGCGAGCCGTCCTTCCATACGGGGCCAACGGTGTGTATTACGTATTGTGCCGGAAGATCGTATGCTTGCGTGATCTTTGCCGCTCCTGTTTTACATCCGTTGAGTATTCTGCATTCGGCCAGCAGGCCGGGCCCCGCCGCGCGGTGTATGGCGCCATCCACTCCGCCGCCACCCAGCAAGCTTGAATTCGCTGCGTTGACAATCGCATCTACCTCTAACTTGGTAATGTCTCCCTGTATTATCTCAATCATGATGGCGCTTGCCCTCCGTAGCCACGAAGGGCGAAGGACTGGTCGGCTTCAAGTTTTGTTATATCGCCTTGTATAACTTTGATCATAGGTGTTCTTATTACCTATTAAGCTACCTATTACTATTACCTATTACCTGTTACTCGCCACTGTGCGTGTTTTCCTCGGCCAGTACACTCAATTACACCGGTTCCACGCATTTCGGAGAGTACCTTGCGGATCATGTCTACGCTGACTTCCGGGCAGGCCTTGCTGAGTTCAGTTATATGAAAACTCTTGAGGCGCAAAACGGCACGCTGCACAGCTTCGGTCTTCTCTCCTTTTGGCAGATCAGTATTCTCGTATCGCTCCTCAAACTCTTGATATACTTCCTTCAAGGTGTAAAGAAGGTAGTTTATGTAAGGCCACGGATCATGCTTACCTTCATGCCATCCTTCTGAGCTGATTCGCAGTGTTTCGTAATAACGCTCTTTGCTTTGCTCAATGATTCTTTCCAGACTTATATAACGGCCTGCCTCAAAGCCAATATGATATAAACCCAGCAATAGAAGCAGTCTCGACACACGTCCATTCCCATCACGGAAGGGATGAATACAAAGAAAGTCCAAATTGGCTGCAGCCCAAATAACAAGTGGAGGCACATTCTTGTCTCGAAGAGTCCTTTCTTTTAGAAAGCAAAATTGACTGATAACCGCAGGTGTCTCCTTGGCAGACAATGGCGAAAACCGGACCGACACTTTCCCATCTGGGTGCTTTTCTATTATATCGCCGTCTTCATCTTTGAGTTTCCCGCTGTCCCAGATATTCGGGTGTGTCATAGAATGCAGTTTAAGAATAGTATCGACTGAGAAGGGCAATTTTTCTGCCTCATTATGTATCAACGACAAGGCGCTTTGATACCCGCGCACTTCCTCCTCGTTTCTGTCCGTCAAGAGACCTCTTCCAAACACAACAGTTCCTACCCGTTTTTCGCCGATTTCTACTCCTTCTATACGATTGGATGCTACAGAGCTCTCGATCAAGGCATGCTTTCTAAGTTTTTCCAACCGTTGAGGAGACTGTTGAGTAAAGAGCTTCTGCTTTCCCCGGTATTCTGCAAGATCATTGAGCAGCCAAACTGTTATTGTGGGAATCTGAGGTGTTAGTTTCTCAAATTGTTTCAGTGTATTCATAAGATCCTCATTGTTCAGTAGAACTCACTTGCCCAAACTAAGCGTATTCTATTTGTTACCTATTAAGTTACCTATTACCGAAGATGTAATGATGATGCAACAATATTCCTGAAGGAAAACCATACAAATAACGGTATCTTACACCACCTCAAGGACTTGCCTCAGAACCCGATTTCGACGTGTCTCGCCCTTGTATAACCTTCGATCATGAGCTTACCGTTTCGTTTCGACTTGCCTGACTATTGATGTATTGCCAGGATTAATATGTGGGTTCAGGTTCGTTCTCGTTGTCGGAGGATTGTGAGAACATTTTTATTGCCATTTTCATGCCCATCTCCTGCATGGCGCGCTGTTGTTTCATGGCGCTCGTAAATTTTTCCAGCTGAGTTTCGGACAGGATCTGGCCGGCGCGTGAAATGTAATTATCCTGTACGCGACCCAGTTCATCCATGTATTGGGTTACGGTTTCTTCGGTCATGTTTGCCGGATCAAAGTTTTCGTTCTGACTGAAATCAGTGGAAAACATAAAATTGGTTCGTTCCTCGTGCATGGCGAGAATGAGTTTGTGTTCCTGGTCTTCGTCAAGTTGATCCGAAACGGGCAGGGATTGCTTAAAGAACTGGATCTGCATTCTTTCGGGTTGGGTTTGTTCGAATTGCTGGTATACTTCATAATCGGCTTCGCCAAGAAATTCACTGATTTTAGCGTTGAACTCATCGGTTATTTCTTTTGAGCGTTCTGCCGATATCTGTCTTTTGTCGGAATCCTTTAATGAATCCATCATTTCCAATCCAATATCCATGAGGGCCATTTGTTTTTCGATCAGCAGATCCTTGAACGATTCCAGTTTCTCTGGTTGGAGATCAAGGTATTCAAAAAAGGATCCGTAGAAGAGATCCATGGTGGTTTTCTGCTGGGCGCGGATCATATCCTTCATTGCCGGGTCTCTGAGCATTTCAGCCAGATTTGCCATGGGTGTTTTGTCCGGAGCTTCATTCTGGTCCTGAATGCGTTGTGTTTCATATGCGCCTTCGGAATCAGTCACGGGTATTATTGTTTCCTGCGGCACCTGTTTGCTGGAGACAGTCGTTTGGCTGTCAGGTATTGATGATTCGGAATGAAGCGCTGTTTGAATTTGATCCATGGATGGTTCTACAGTGATGGTGGTAAGGCTTTGTTTGTTCTTCATGCAATAGATAAGCAGTGTAATGGTGGCAACAGTGAGTAATAGAATTATTATATTTTTGCGCATTATGTTTTCTCCTTTTTAATATTTGATTAGTGTTCTTACACAGGTTCAGCAAATTCTGGGCAGAGTTTCTCCTGTTGGCACGTCGATAATTCGCTCTCCTCCTATTCTGGTTTTGAGCAGTACCGTTCCTGCCGGTTCATCTGTTACCTTTCCGATAACGCAGGCATCGCGGCCGAGGTTGTGTTTTTTGATTATTTGCAGGGTTTTTTCCTCATCCTGATTGCGGCAGATGATAATGGCTTTGCCTTCATTGGCGACGTTTAACGGGTCCAATCCGAGAATATCACATGCGCCGCGAACGGTATTTTTTACAGGCAAAGAGGATTCATTTATCATGATGCCGCATGATGATGTTTTGGCCACATCGCATAGCGCCGCGGCAACGCCGCCGCGTGTTGGGTCTCTTAAACAGTGGATTCCAGGTATATCATTCAGCAGTGAGTTGATCATGCTCCATAAGGGAGCGACATCGCTGATGAGTCCGGATTCGAGATTGAGCCCTTCCCGGATGTTCATTATTGCCATGCCGTGATCGCCCATGGAGCCGGTAATTATTACACTGTCGCCAGGCCGGGCATTTGATACGGCTGTATTAACACCAGGCAGTTTGAGTCCTATGCCAGTGGTGTTGATGAATATGCCGCTATTTTCAGGGCTAGCGGACCGGTCTTTCTCTGTGTGTTCGTGTAATCCTCTTTTGCATTTTTCAATGACCTTAGTATCGCCTGTTACGATTAAAACACCTGTTTCGACAGATGTGTTTTTGATTGAGCGTATGATTCTTCGCAGATCAGACAATGGAAGACCTTCTTCAATAATTAGAGCAAGGCTCATGTATTTCGGTTCGGCGCCTTGCATGGCCAGGTCGTTAACGGTTCCGCAAACGGCGAGCCCGCCGATATCGCCGCCTGGGAAGAAAATCGGGTTGATAACGTAAGAATCGGTGGTCATGACAAGCTCCTGCTGCGGCACGGTTATGCAGGCGCCATCGTCAAGTTTGGCGAGTATTGGATTCCCGAGTTCGTTCAGTATGATTTCATCTATGATCTTATTTGTCAGTAGGCCGCCACCCCCATGACCCATGAGGATGATGTCATTGTTGCTGGTATGGTCGTTCTTCATATTTTGGTAATAAGTCTGTAAATTCGTTTAACCTGTATGTTTCATGAAGGAAATCAAATAATATATCATATTATGTAAGAGTAAAGTGCTGAAATGGCAAATGCTCTGTTGTGTGGGATTTTTGATGAGATTGACGGGACAGGCAGATCCACCGGCACTGTGAGCCCGTGAAACATCAGTGTTATTATGGTTTCTTCTGATGACGAGCGTATTTGAAATATGCGGCGCAGGTTCCTTCACTTGATACCATACACGCGCCAATCGGGCTGGATGGCGTGCATTTCTGGCTGAAAAGCCCGCAATCTGTTGGAAGCCTGACACCACGCAGAATATCTCCGCAGATACAGCCCTGTTCGTTGACTGATGGTGGGGGTTGTATTTCTGGAAAGATGTTTTGTGCGTCATGTTCGGCGTAGTTGTTGCGTATTTTCAAGCCGCTGTCAGGTATTGTTCCGAGTCCGCGCCATTGTGCGTCTGATTTTTCAAAAACTTCCGCGCATAAGTCTTGTGCTGTTGTATTGCCTTCCATGGTAACACTACGGGTATATTCGATTTCAACCATGGCTTGTTTATTGGAAATCTGGCGGAGAATCATGTTAATCGCGCGTGCCATATCGGCGGCTTCAAAGCCGGTAATCACGCACGGAATATGGTGTTCGGCACAAACAGATTCATATGCTCTGGCGCCTGTTATAACGCTGACATGGCCGGGGCATATAAAACCATCTATACTCACATCGCCTCCGGCAGGCAGGGCCAGCATGGCTTCTGGAATTGTCTTATGTGCACACAATACAGAATAGTTTGAAATGCCGGATTGTTTTGCCTCTTTGATAGTCCATGCTACTGTTGGTGTTGTGGTCTCAAATCCTACTCCGAGAAATACAATCCGTTTATCAGGTTGTTCTTTCGCGGTGTTGAGAGCATCCAGTGGTGAATATACCACTCTTACATCAGAGCCGTATGCTCTGGCGTGTTCAAGTGACATATTGGTTCCGGGTACCCTCAGCATGTCGCCGAATGTTGTTGTTATCACATTCGGTTCATTTGCTATGGCTATTGCCAGATCAAGATACTCATTTGGCGTTACGCATACGGGACAGCCTGGTCCGGACAGGAGCTTAACGTTTTCAGGAAGAAGTGAGCGGAGTCCCGTGCGAAACGCGGCCATGGTATGGGTGCCGCAGACTTCCATGAGTTTTACGGGATGGCCAATGGTATTGGCCAGGGAACGCATGGTTTCTATAATATCATTGTTCATCTGTTTTTCCGCGGCATGATATGTTTTGGAGTTTAAATCCGCATACTGTCCATGATTTCATTATATTCCTGCACATCTGATTCCGACCATTTCTGTATGGCAAATCCGGCATGGAGCAGAACATAGTCGCCGATTTTGGGGTCTTTAATAAGGAACACGTTGCTTTTGCGGCGGACACCTTCTATTTCAACGATGGCTTCGCTTCCTTCAAGTTCTACTATTTTAGCTGGTACGGCTAAACACATTACGGTCTTTTCTCCATTCTTCAACATGCTCTTGCCATGGCTATTACGGCCTGGCCGAGCCCTATATTAACATCACTTGTTGACAGAAGCTGGTGCGTATAAACATCGAAATTCCTATTGTGCAGTTTATCAGTTGTTAATTCCAGAAGTCTTGTGTTCAGGAAAACTCCTCCGGACAACATAACTTTATTTATTTTTTCTTTTGACCTGATTTCCTCACACACTGCTGTTGCTGCTGCCGCCAGCGTGTTGTGGAAAACGGAAGAGATATGCCCTTTATCGATCTTCTTGTCAATATCACAGACGATTTCACGGAGCATAGGACCGAAATTCAGAACATTATCGTTTATTTCAAATGGGTATATTGATTCAGTATGTTCCGTTGCGGCGTTCTGCAGATTTATAGCCGCTTCAGCCGGCCGGGTTATTTTGCCGGTACATAGTTTGAGCATTGCGGAAACCGCGTCGAATAGACGTCCTGCGCTGGAGGTCAAAGGTGAACGCAGATTGTTTTTAATCATATGTCGTAAGGCCTGGTATGTTTCGTTATCGATTGCCGGCAGAATCCGTTTGATGGTGTGTTCATTGTCCAGTTCGGCAATCAGACAGCTCAAGGCCATGCGTGGCGGATAGATGGTGGCCTGATCGCCGCCGGGCAATGGATATTGTTTGAAATGGCATGCTCTGTGATATTCTTTAAAGTTGGCGATCAGAAACTCGCCGCCCCACAAGGTGCCGTCATCGCCCAGTCCCATTCCATCGAATGCAACGCCGATTACGGTTTCGTTGAGTTGATGTTCAAGCATGCATGCGGCTATGTGGGCGTGATGGTGCTGAATGCTCTCTGTTTTCAATCCCGTTTGGGCCGCATAGCGCGTTGTTATGTAGTCGGGATGCATATCGTGAGCGGCTATTTCAGGCTGTATACCGAGTATATTTTCAAGCTCATTGATGGATTCAAGATATGTCATGTAGTTTCTGTATTCCGTGAGGTCGCCTGTGTTCCATGAAACGTAGGCCTCTTTGCTTCGGGTCAAGCAGAAAGAGTTGTTGCTTTCGGCGCCACAGCCTATTACGCGTGGGCCTTCGAACGGTAGTGGAATCGCCGTTGGCATTGGTCCGTGTGAGCATGAAAGGGGCTGTTTATTATTGCGCACTGTTTTTACTTGTTGAAATTACCCATTCAATCCATGCCGTTAATCCGTCACCCGATTTAGCCGAAACGGGAAAGACCGGCAGTTCAGAGTTCACGGTGTGGATTGCAGTCATGTACTTCTCCATGTTGAAATCCAGATAGGGGACAAGATCTGTTTTGGTCAGGATGACAGCCTTTGCTTCTCTGAATAGTAATGGGTATTTCAAAGGTTTATCTTCGCCTTCCGTTACGCTGAGAAACGCGATTTTGGCGAGTTCGCCAATGTCGAATTCAGCGGGGCAGACCAGATTTCCGACGTTTTCGACTATTACCAGGTCCAGCTTTGCAAGCGGCAAATCTATAAGTGCGTGATGTACCAGCTTGGCTTCAAGATGGCATGATCCGCCCGTCAGGAGCTGGCTTACTGGAATATTCAAGATGGCGAGCCGTTCGGCATCAAGTGTTGTTTCCACGTCTCCTTCCAGGACGGCGAAACGTTTGTCGGCGAGTCGGCCGACCATTTTCTCCAGAAGAGATGTTTTTCCAGAGCCGGGCGATCCTATGAAGTTGAGCATTTGTATATTATGTTTTTTGAGCAGGAGACGGGTCTTGGCGGCCCATTCTTCATTTGCGCCCATCAAATCCTTATATACTTTGATGTTTATGCTCAATCTCTGTTCTCCCCGAATCATACTGGCTGTCGCTGTATTTATGGATCCGAACTTTAACAAACGGATTAAGTTTTGTGAAGAGGAAATAGTGATGGCTGTTTGGATGCTGGTGTTGAATGTGGAAGTTTATATTGGCCTGTTGCATTGAAGTTGTATATAGTCTGTTCTTGTTCATGCGCAACGATCACGAGACTATGTATGGAAATATCCCTTATTATTCCTGCTTATAACGAAGAAGACTGTATTGAGGCAACTGTCAGGGAAGCGCGTTCAATACTGTGTGGCAATGGTTTGTCTTTCGAAATTATTGTGGTTAACGACGGTTCAAAAGACGGCACGTTGGATATTTTAAAGAAACTTACCCACGAATTGTCCGGCATAAGGGTTCTTTCCATAACGCCTAATTCCGGGCAGAGCGCGGCATTCTCGGTTGGGTTCAAACATTGCCGCGGCAAGAGTATTGTGTTAATGGATGGCGATGGGCAGAATGACCCGTGCGACATACCCAAACTGATCAAGGAGCTTGAGAATTGTGATGTGTGTTGCGGATACCGGGCCAACCGCCGCGATACACAGTCAAAAGTATTGGGCAGTAAAATAGCCAACAATATTCGCCGGATGATTCTGAAGGATGGTATTATAGACACGGGTTGTTCTCTTAAGGCGTTTCGGGCTGATGTTGTGCATGATCTGCCCATGTTTCACGGTATGCATAGATTTCTTCCGGCGTTGGCAATGATGAGAGGCGCCAGAATCAAGCAGGTGTCGGTGAATCACAGGCAAAGGAGTGCCGGTAAAAGCAAGTATACGAACGCTGGAAGATTATTTAGAACCATTTCTGATCTGCTGGCTGTAAGGTGGATGCAGAAACGGGTGAGACTTTATTCGGTTATGGAGGAAGAGGTGCGTAATGCATGAATTCATCGCGGCGCTTGGGCGACCGATGGCCATTGTGGGACTTATTGGCCAGGCTTGTTTTTTCTCCCGTTTTCTGGTGCAGTGGATTGCATCCGAGAAGCAGGGGAAGTCAACAGTTCCGGTCTTGTTCTGGTATCTTTCGATTATTGGGGGCGCGCTTGTCCTGGTTTATGCTATATGGCTGAAGGAGCCTGTTTTCACGCTCGGCCAATCTGTTGGTCTTGTAGTTTATGTGCGGAACTTATGGCTGATTCGGAAAGAGAAGCGACGGTTGAAAGTTAATGGCAGTTCAGGTTCTGTAGTCTGAAGTTTTTATCTTTAGCTGTTTAATTCTGTAGTTCATTATTCGCTGTGTGACTTTTAGTTCGCGTGCCGCGGCAGAAGCATTACCACGGCATTTTTTCAAAGCGTCTGTTATCAATTCCTTTTCGTATGATTCCATCATGTCTTTCAAGCTGGCGCCGGCGGTGGGAAGCAGGCATGTGTTTGTTTGTTCGCTGGTTTGGAGAGAAGGAGGAAGTGTATAGCCGTGTACAACGTCATCCATGCTGGTAAGGACAGCACGTTCGATGCAGTTTTCCAGTTCGCGAACATTGCCGGGCCAGTGGTATACCATCATCATATTTATGGCGGCAGTTGATATGCGTTTAATGTTTTTGTTGTATAAGCGGTTGTATTTTTCAACAAAATGGTCAGCCAGCAGGATGATGTCGGAACGTCTTTCGCGCAGAGGAGGCATCATTATAGGGAAAACATTAAGCCGGTAATAGAGGTCTTCCCTGAATTTATTCACGCGCATTGCTTCCTCGAGATTTTGACTTGTTGCGGCTATAATTCTGACATTGACCGATACTGGTTCACTTCCGCCAACGCGTTCGAAAGTCCGTTCCTGCAGGACTCTGAGCAGACGTACTTGAACGCTTGGAGAAACATCGCCGATTTCATCCAGGAATAGTGTTCCCCCGTTCGCAAGTTCAAATCGCCCCTTACGCTGTTGCATTGCGCTGGTAAACGCGCCCTTTTCGTGTCCAAACAGCTCGCTTTCGATAAGATTTTCGGGCAGAGCAGCGCAATTGACCCTTATGAAAGAGTTGTTTTTCCGGGGACTGCAGTAATGGATGGCGTTGGCTACCAGTTCCTTGCCGGTGCCTGATTCACCTCTAATCAGAACTGTAGCTGTGCTGTTGGCTACTTGAGCGATCTGATCGTATATAAGCCGCATGCTGTTACAATTGCCTGTTATGTTGCTGGGATTGAAATGTTCGCCGAGTTGTTGGCGTAACTTGCGGTTTTCCGCCAACAGACTTTCGCGCTCCTCAATTTGTTCCCTGATGCCGGCAACACCTTCTGCCAGCAGGTCGGTCACCAGCTTCAGGAACTTAAGATTATGATCGAGCTCCTTTTCGCTGGCGATAGGTATGTCTATGCTCATTGTTCCTATGACTGTGCGCTGGTATACAATTGGAACGCAGAGAAAGGAAACGGGCGCTTTTTTTCTTGAACGGGTTCTATCCAGGAAATTTGAATCTTTTGTTATATCCGGGATTATGGCAGGCTTTCCTGTCTTTGCCACTCTTCCTGTAATTCCCTCGCCAAGTTTATATTGGCCGCGTTTCCGTTCTTCCTTTGTCAGACCGCTTGACGCTTCAATAACAAAAATATCACTGTCCGGCCTTCTGAATGTGAGCGTGCCGCGAAGCAGTCCCATATCCGAGTGCATTATATCAAGCACCTCGCTTAAAAGAGATGATATGTTGTGCTGATGAGCCACAGCCTGTGAGATCTTGTATAAAATTTCCAGCTCAAGCCTGCTTCGTTTTTCAACATCAGTGCTCATTGGGTGACACCTTTTTCTTCATGGCAATAAATGCAGTGTTTATGACAAAAATGTATCGCAATGCACCTAGGTGTACAAGAATGTAATTCATTGCTTACAGGAAGTGAATGCACGAGTAATTGTAAGTCGTTGCAGTTTAGCAACATAACTTCAATCTATGAAGTTTGGCACGATAGGTGCATTGAAATCAGCAGGATTCGATTTTGTGTTCTGAAAAGCAGGAAAGGAGGAATAAATTTCTGATGATAAGAATAATTTTAATTTTTATGGTGATGTTAGGGGTATCTGGCGGGGCGCTGGCTGATGTGGTTGGGTCACCAGGAGGTGAGGTAGTCAGGGTTGATACGGGTGACACGGCATGGATGCTGGCCAGTGCTGGGTTGGTGCTCCTGATGACGCCTGGGCTTGCTTTTTTTTACGGAGGGCTGGTTCGCAGAAAAAACGTATTGTCGATGCTGATGCAATGTTTCATGGCCATGTGTTTGGTTACCTTACAGTGGATATTGCTTGGATATACGTTATCATTCGGACCGGATGTTTGCGGAATTATTGGGGGTTTGAAATGGGTTTTTCTGCGCACGGTTGGTGCTGAACCCAGCGCGCAGTATGCGCCGACTATTCCGCATACTGCTTTTATGGCGTTTCAATTGAAATTTGCCATCATTACTCCCGCATTGATTATAGGCGCGTTCGCAGAACGTATGCGGTTTTCGGCATTCTGTCTTTTCACATTGTTGTGGACAACATTGGTTTATGATCCGGTAGCGCACTGGGTCTGGGGGATGGGTGGATTTCTTCGCGAAATGGGCGCTCTTGATTTTGCCGGTGGCGCAGTGGTTCATATTAATGCCGGTATGGCAGCACTTGCGGCTGCACTTGTGCTGGGGAAACGTGTGGATTCAGTGCCGTCTCCACACAATCTTCCGTTGGCTATCTTGGGAGCCGGCATGCTCTGGTTTGGCTGGTTTGGTTTCAACGCCGGCAGTGCTCTTGGAGCAAATGGTCTCGCGGCAAATGCTTTTATTACTACTCATGTTGCTACTGCAATGGCTGGGACTACATGGGCGGGTTTGGATTGGTTGATTCACAAAAAACCAACAACACTGGGTATTATTACAGGCGCCGTGGCCGGGCTTGTAGCTATCACGCCGGCTTGTGGGTTTGTCTCAGCTATTGATGCAATGTGGATTGGGCTGGGATCAAGCATTA
>JAQBFJ010000152.1:0-3991 GCA_032123435.1 Verrucomicrobiota bacterium | reverse complement strand
GTCAAGACATTTTCAACTATTTGCGCGCCAGACCGGCAGAATCAGCCGCTTTATTCTCTGAAGATGACAAAACCTCCTTATAATTTTGATGTGTTTTTAAACAGCGTCTAGGAGGTTTTGTCTTTCATACTATCTGACCCGTCTGTCTTTTCTATTGATTTTTTCTTCCAATTTCGCCAGACCATTGAGGATTTCATCCCATTCAGGTGCCTTTCCGAAAATCATTGCCTGCATCTGTTCATAATCTTTTCGAAGCGCGTTCGCTTGCATCGTGGACGGCACCAAGCGGAAACTTCCGGGCAATGCCGTTTCATAATTGGCCCATGAACATGCGAAGAAGAATGTCTTGTGAATTACAACCCTTTCAAGAAGATCCCGACGGGCAAGAGCATCCTGCCCGATCTTCAGCTTTGAGAGCAGGTACAGATCGTAATAATGCCGGGACAGCCGCCCCTTGTCCGGCTTATCAGATGGACGATGATATTCGGAGTGTAGAATCGTAGCCTTCTCCCAGAAGGTGCGTTTTGCGTCCAGAACGTGTACCAGACATGAAGCAGCAGTTGTGAAGTAATCGGGGAAAACTTCCGCGGCATAGGGTCTGATTTCGGAGTCTTCAGCGGGCCAATCGTCGGAACGTGCGCCCAGTTCAAGACGAATAACGGGATTGATGTATGATCCCAACCCATATTCCATAGCGCTCTTGGGATATGCGAACGTCAGCGTTTGCGCATCTTTGGAATCCAAGTCCAGTTGCCAACCGTCATTTCCAATCACAGAAGCAAAATCAGCGCGCATTTCCGGCAGAAGTTTATCGGCAATTATCTCCTTACAGCCTTTCACTAATGCATCCAAACGCCTTTTTGCTTCTTTCTTGCTGATACCTTTCTGCTCGGGATCACGGTCATCGGCAAAACCGAGATCCGTACGACTGACAGATAGATCAACATCTTCGGAAAAACGTTCAATCGCCTTGTACGCCTTTGACAGCGATGTGCCGCCCTTGAAGATCAGATGCGGCTTAAAACACATGACCTCGAACAGTCGGTGTAGTGTCCAGCAAACCCAGAAGTCCTTCTCCATAATCGGGGCGGAAATCACCAGATTACGCTTGGCTGCCGCCGTTTCAAAAAGTTGCGCTCGTTCTTTCGCATTACTTTGTGCAACTTTATCCATTACGACTTTTTCTCCGAAAGAATTTGGTGAACATATGGCCTCATCCATCCTGCCGCATGACTGATATCGCGCTTCAGTTGCACCTTATCCCTGGCGGACAATATTGAGCGTAGTCTATCTATGACTTCGCCGGTAATGTTTTGCTCTTTCAGATAACGAAGTGCCTCGAACACAATTCCGCTGATTTTTCCTTTCGGCGCCATCCGCCGAGGCGATACATGGCGGAATCGCAAGGTGTATGGTTTTACCGTGATGTCTCTTGATGGTCCGTCTGTCAAATAGATCATTTTTGCCGGAACCTGTGTGGATAAACCAAGGACGTTCACCGCCAGTGCGCCAGATGGAATGATGCGACTATCCGTTCTTCTGGCAATCGCCATAGCAACCATGTCCGGCGCAGGAGGCAACTCTCCGCCGAGTTTATCGTTGATTCGAGGGTAATAATATAACGCAGGACCGATCCTTCTAATCTTACCCTCATGTGTTAATCGCGAGAGGGTTTTCCTTATCGTTGCCCAGCTTCCATAATCGAGGAAATCAGTCCCGGAAAATACAGCACCCCTCCCTTTGCCATATATTATCGCAAGTAGTTTATTAGTAATAGTTTCTGACTTATTCATAATATCCTCAATGTCACAGAATACTATAGATTTCTGTGACATTAACCTCCATAACTTTGTCAGGAATACCGATCTCTGTTTCTGACATTATAACGCCCATTTCCGCGCCTTCTTTTGCATAAAATAAGAGGAACATCTCCAGCCTTGTCAGTCAAGACATTTTCAACTATTTGCGCGCCAGACCGGCAGAATCAGCCGCTTTATTCTCTGAAGATGACAAAACCTCCTTGTAATTTTGATGTGTTTTAAAACAGCGTCCAGGAGGTTTTGCCTTTCATACTATCTGCCCATCTGTCTGAGATACTTAATTTTTAAGGGTTGACCCTGTCTCCGCTAATGATTTCCCCGCATGCGTAAAATATGAGACAATTACTTCGTTGAATCTTATCTGGCATTCCTTTATAGTCGCAGTCTTATATGAATAAAAAACGCACAATTGTGGCTACATCCGCCCTGCCCTATGCCAATGGTGATATCCACATAGGACATCTAGTCGAATATCTTCAGACAGATTTCTGGACTCGATTCCAGAAAATGCGCGGCCACAAATGCCTGTATATCTGCGCCGACGATACTCATGGAACGCCCATCATGATACGGGCAAGACAGGAAAACATTCCTCCTGAAGAACTAATAGCACGCAGTCAACAGGAACACGTACGCGATTTTACTGATTTCGAAGTGGAATTCGACAACTACTCTTCAACCAACTCCCCGCTCAACAGGGACTTCTCTAATACACTTTTTAAGGCAATGGAAAACAATGGCCATATTATCATCCGTTCAGTAGACCAGTACTACTGCGAACATGACAAAATGTTCCTGCCGGACCGCTTCGTAAAAGGAACTTGCCCTCAATGCAAAGCCGATAATCAGTATGGCGACTCGTGCGACGTGTGCGGCGCCGCTTATTCCTCATCAGAAGTCGTAAACCCGAAATGCTCTACCTGCGGCGCAATACCAATAGTAAAAGCATCCGAACACCTGTTCTTCAAACTAAACGACTTCAAAGATTTTCTCAAGGCATGGATCCCGAAACATACCCCTCGCGATACAGCCAATAAGTTGCTGGAATGGTTCAATGAAGACTTGAGAGATTGGAATATCTCACGCGACGCACCATACTTTGGATTCGAAATACCGGGACATAAAGAAAAATTCTTCTACGTCTGGCTCGACGCGCCAGTAGGATATATGGCGTCAACAAAGGAATGGTGCATCAAAAACAACTCGTCCTTTGAAGATATGTGGAACTCCAAAGAATCGGAAATCTACCACTTCATAGGTAAGGATATCGTCCGGTTTCACTGCCTCTTCTGGCCAGCTAACCTCCATAACGGCGGATTTAAAACACCCGACCAGGTGTTCGTGCACGGCTTTCTCACGGTTAACGGCGAAAAAATGAGTAAGTCCAAAGGAACTTTTATCAAAGCCAGAACATACCTGGACCATCTCGACCCCATGTATCTCAGATTTTATTACGCAACAAAACTTAACTCGTCAGCAGATGACCTTGATCTTAACTTCGATGATTTTATTTCACGCGTGAATTCCGATCTGGTAGGAAAAATAACCAACCTCGCGTCACGCGGAGCGCAAATGCTTAATAAAAATCTCAATGGTGAAATCGGATCTCTCGACATTGACGGAAAACAATTGGTACAAGCCGCCCAGTCTAAATCTGAAACCATCGCCAATTACTTCGAAGCGCGCGAGTTCAGCAAAGGACTTGTCGAAATAAGGGAACTCGCCGACCAGGCCAACCGCTACTTCGATGAAAAAGCACCATGGCTTTCAATCAAAACCAATCCCGAATCAACACGACCAGTATTGTCGGCAACATTGAACCTGTTCAGACTCATCGCCATCTATCTTAAACCCATCCTCCCGCAATATGTATCCAATGTCGAAAAACTATTCGGGGAACAACCCTACACATGGGAACATTCACAAACTATTCTTGAAAATTGCCGGATAAGTACATATGAATATCTGGCATCACGCATAGAACAAAAACAAATCGAAAGCGTAATTGAAGCCACAAGGAAAGATCTCGCGAATGATGAGAAGATCAAGGCAGGACCAAACCCCGTCTAAGAAAACACACGCACTGCCGGAAGAACGCGTCATTGCTCTACTGCTCGACAAGTTCTACGAAATCGAAAGAAACTGGGACCATAATATCCGACGCAAGACAG
>JAQBFJ010000151.1:0-4303 GCA_032123435.1 Verrucomicrobiota bacterium | reverse complement strand
AGTACGTAGATACTTCGTCCGCTGGGCTGAAACGTTACTTTTACCTCATTCATACTCATTTCCCCATTGATTACATTGTCTAGCGCGCATTATTCATGAAGAATCTACTGCGAGCGTGTATCTTACACCACCTCAAGGACTTGCCTCGGAACCCGATTTCGACGTGTCTCGACACGCCCTCATCCGGATCCCTTCTCCAATCCCTTGATCTGTCGCAACATACACACTCTCGTCACGAAACTTCATGAATAATGCACGCTAGTCTGGATATTTCGATAATTCACGCGCTTTCCATTCCCGTGTGTCCAATAACTCGCCTTCCGGTGTACAAGCTTTCATTGCGCACATATCGCCATCGACAGTGAACAGGCAGTAATGATGCCTTTTTGCGAAGACCTTAGAATAAGGATTCTGCTTTATAGCGGTAGAAGACATATCGCGGAGAGGTGCCCCGGCTCCACCACTTATGATCATTGTTACGCCATTCGTTGGTTCAGATCTCTCGTAGAAATGATCGTGTCCGGCGATCATGGCTGTTGCATCGTATTTTGCCAGCATGGGCATAATAATCTCTTGCATCTGTCTCATGGCATGTTCACAAAGGCGCCCGCTCACGTCCACTCCTCCATGGGTACCGGAACTCCACGCAGGATAGTGAGTTGCTAGAAAAATGAATTTTGCCCTGGAGTTTGCCAACACATTTTCGAGCCAGTTATTGAGAGCTCCGCCGGATGCCCAATTCATGTCACCGTCGATTCCTATTAAAAGCACAGTTCCTATTGTTTGAGCCCAGTTTTTCTCGTTATTTGGTGCCTTAAACAGTTCCAGGAATAATGGGCAATTCACTTCGTGGTTACCGATGACTGCATAGCATGGAATCGTAGCAAAGAATTCTTTTGCCGCACCAAAATAGTCCTCATCCCATTGATGATCAATTCGGCCATTGGAGACCATATCGCCGCTGAATATTACTAACGCAGGTTTTGCCCTGACCACAGCGTCAGCTACCTTAGCCCAGTCCTGAGGGTATGTGCGTGAGTCTCCCAGTGCGGCAAAAACAAGTTTTCCGTTCACAGGCAAAGTCCTGACAATATGAGAACCTGTTGTAGTCAGGATATTCTTCTTGCCAGGCAGTTGTGCGATTATGGTGTAGGCATACTCATTATCAGGTTCAAGCCCGCTTGCCGTGAAAGTATGAATAAGCGCGGGAGTTAATGAACAATAGGATTTTCCGCCGACTTGTAGTACCGCTTGGGCCGGCATATTCAGTCGACATGTCACTGTAAAGGATCTGTAATCTGCGTAGCCGAGAATGGGCCCACTCTGTATGGCAAGCTCAGATGCAGGCAAACCAAAAAGATGCAGGGGGAAGCCATCGGCTTCCAGCTTGTCTGGCTGAAATTCATTCTGTTCTGTTTTTCCATTCTTATTTTTCTTAACATCAACACGCCAGGAAGAAACAGTTAGAACATTCTCGCCTTGATGGAGCATTGAAACAGGAATGGCAGGAATCTTCTTGTAACACATACCTTCCAGTGGTACCGGGATAGCGTTTCCGTTAAGAGTGATCGTGTCAAGTTCCAATGGCTTCTCCAAGGTCAGGGATGCAAAAGGGGAGATGTCTGTGACATTGAAAACGATGCGTATTGTTGTATTGAATTGCCCAACCTTGTCAAATATCAGCGTTTTCTGCCATGTAAGCGAGTGACCCTGTTCAATACGCGCAATTTCTCGACGGGCGCCATTAAGGAGATCTACCGGCTCGTTTTTCTCAATAGTGCAAGCGGTATATACCAGTGAGACAACTACTAAAAACACAAGTCTTGCAGTGGTTATTTTTCCTTTATGAGCTTTGCTCAGGTTTACGATGTTACTGTTTTTTTCTGCATTCATGTATTTTCTCCTTTTAACGGCTGCTCAAATAACAGCCAAAGCCTGTTCTATGTCATCTAAAAGGTATTCAATCGGTTCAATGCCGACAGAAAGCCGAACGGTATTAACATTGACTCCGAAACTGGTACGGCGTTCGGGCGGCATATAAAGCATTGTGGTGAGATAGGGGATACAAATCAGCGATTCCGTAGATCCCAGGCTGACGGCATGATAAATAATCTTGAGGGCGCTAATGAAGTTTTTCGCGTCATCCTGCGTTTTCCCCACGTCAAACGCCAATACGCCGCCGAATCCCTTGTTCATTTGGCGCACGGCAATTGAGTGGCCGGGGTCGTTTTTCAATCCCGGATAGTGCACTCGTGACAGCTTGGAATGTCCTGCGAGATATTCGGCCACAGCCATTGCATTGGATGCCATTCTTTCAGCACGAATATCAAACGTTTTAAGACCACGTTCCAGCAATGATGCCGAATACGCGTCGAGCGTTGTCCCTATGGCCTGTCTTGTGAACCATAGCTTATCATAATGCTCTTTTGTTCCCGCGATTGCGCCTGCCATCAGGTCATTGTGACCACCCAGCGCTTTGGTGGCGCTATGTACGATGAGATCTGCTCCAAGCATCAAAGGGTTCTGGTGATAGGGGGGTTGCGAAAGTATTGTCCACAACGAGCATCGCGCCAACCTTGTCTGCGATCTTTTTGGTTCTTGCGATGTCAATTGTCTTACAAAGCGGATTTGTGGGCGTTTCGAGGAAAATCATTCTTGTTTCCGGCTGAATGTACTGTTCCAACTCGTCACTCTTTGACGCATTTACCCAGGAGACCTTTACGCCCAGCCTTTCAAGGATAAGAGATACTTTATAGTGTGCGCCGTAGACGTCGTGAAATACGACAAGGTTGTCATTGGCACTCAAATAAGTCAAATATACCATAACGCATGCGGCCATGCCGGTCGTGCATATTACGCAATCTGTGGCTTTTTCCATGGCTGCGATTTGTTTTTCTACTGCACGCACCGTGGGATTGTCATCACGGTGATAGGTATAACCGTCTACTTCGCCGTCAGTAATTTTTCGAAGCACTTCAAAGTCCAGGTATTCATAATTAACCGCATTCACGATCGGTGTGACCATTGGCTTGTTGCCGTAGGGGGTTAATGGATCATCTGAATGGTTTGGTGCCATACTTTTACCCTTTCATGCTGGTTTTCTTTGCCGTCACCGTCAAAACAGTGAACGACTAACAGCCATTCTTTTTTTTCACATTGAAATCATGGTTGTAACAGATAATCTGCAATTGCTCGATAGAGCGTGCTTACTGCAAGGATGGCGCAATGACGCCCTTCTTCGGGTTGGCATTCTTCTGAGCATATGATTTCTCCGGCGCTGATTGACAGGGCGTCGGCAACGCTTTGACCTTTTGCCCTTCTTGCCACCGCATGGCCACAGGCGCGAGTATTCCCGCATCCTTCGGTATAATATTTCACGTCTTCAATCACATCGTTTTTAATAATCAGATAGAATTCCATGCTATCTCCGCAGGGCCCTTTTATTATACCTGCGCTTGTTGGATCATTCATTCTGCCGAAATATTCATCGTCATTCGTCATTGTGTTCCCTCAATATCAATTTCCATTCCGGCAGAAACGAATCTGGCTTGTCCGGGATACATATCTAAAATCTCCTGTTTTTTCTGTGTACAGTGGGTAGGTATAATTATGGGAACATCTGCCAAAGCCTTAAGTTTCTTGAATCCATGAAATCCTCCTATTACGGCATAAATGTAACCATATTCAGCAATTTGAGCCATGATCTTTTCAAGCCCTGGGTGAGAACAGCCGACAACCAGCACTATTTTCTTTGCTGATCGGACAACCAGCGAGATTTCTTTTTTAAGTATGCCAAGCTGGGCAGTTACAATTAAATCGGGCTCAATTTTGAGGGCATTATGGATTTCGACAAGATCGGCGTTGGGGTTGGAGTTGGTGATCTTTCTTTTTATGGTCTTAGAAAACGAGGAGGGCACATAAACCTTTACAGCATTGCATTGGCTAAGCAGGGCGATGCCGCCCACGTGGTCCCAATCTTCGTGTGAAAGCACAACACGCTTGATTTGAGCAGGAACAACTCCGAATGCCTTCATATTGGCCATCAGGCTGTCTGCATTTTCGCCAGTATCAAACAGGGTATGGTTGTTAATCAATGCGGAAAAACCCCAGCCAGACAAGAAGCCTGTCTTCGCATTGTTGTCATATAGGATTTTGATATTCACAGATTGTCTTTTGAAGTTCTGTCCAGTTTTGCATGTGCCCTGCAGGCAGGGCAGAACTTCTTTATTTTTTTTAGGCTTTCAGCAAAGTCACTATTCGGTCGGCACCTCGCGCAAATACATAACGGGCATATTTGACAAAA
>JAQBFJ010000150.1:0-15689 GCA_032123435.1 Verrucomicrobiota bacterium | reverse complement strand
GGCAGACGAAAAAAGTTATGAAGGATGTTCAGGAGATATTGAATGTTCAGACCTGACCCCAGACCTACCCCCAGACCTACCGATTGGCTTGAAGAAACATACACTGGACAGGAAGGTACAATGAATCGACCCGTGGATCTTGAGGTTGTTGCCAATTTTGCATGTCACACCGGAGAAGGTCCGATGTGGCATCCGGACGAACGATGCCTATACTGGGTGGATATTCCCGCATCAAAGCTGTTCAGATTCTGCCCGGAAACGGGAGACACGATAACGTACGACACCGGATCGAACGTTGGTGGCTTCACGATTCATGAAGACGGCAAACTGCTGTTGTTCATGGCCAATGGAGCGGTGAAGTTGTGGAAAAATAGTATGGTGGAAACGATTATAGAGGAGCTTCCGGACGAACGCGGGAACCGCTTTAACGACGTGATCGCTGATCCCGAAGGCCGGGTCTTCTGTGGCGTGATGTCCACGAAGAAAAGAAAAGGTCGACTCTATCGCTTGGACCCGAATGGCAGTATAACAGTTGTGCTCAAGGATACCGGAACGGCGAACGGGATGGGCTTCTCGCCCGACTTGAAGCGAATGTATTTCTGCGATTCCAGCGAGTGCACGATCTCGGTATTTGATTACGACCGCGACACAGGCACTTTGAGCAATCGCTGTATACTCGCTCAGCCAGAAGGTGACCAGGGCAAGCCGGATGGCATGACCGTTGACGCCGAGGGCTTCATCTGGTCTGCACGATGGGACGGATCGCGCCTGGTGAAGATGAGCCCTGACGGACAGGCGTTGGAAGACATGATGTTTCCTGTGAAAAAAGTGTCCTGCGTGACCTTCGGAGGTGATGACCTCACAGACATGTACGTAACTACTGCAGGAGGTCAGGATCCGGCCGAAAACGGCGAACTGGCAGGTGCACTTTTCCGGCTTAACATAGGGGTGAAAGGTCGTCCGGAATTCAGGTCCAAGTTGATCTGATGCTTTCAACACCATCTATTATCACCTTGAAATACTTCCTTTGTGTATATAGAATCTGTGCATCAAGAATGTTTAACTGCTAATTGATGGTAATGTGAGTGCTGAGTGTAAAAGCAAATTCCTGTCAGGCTAAAATATCATGACGAAAGAAACGAGAATAAATATTACTTTTGACGGTATGGGGATTGCTCCGAAAATACTCGAAGCGTTGGACAGACTGAAGTTCATTCACCCGACTCCGATTCAGCATAAAGCTATCCCCATCGCTATAGAGGATACTGACATTATCGGGGTGGCTCAGACTGGTACGGGAAAGACACTGGCTTTTGCTATACCCGTTATTCAACGTCTTTCCCGCACTAATGGAAAGTGTTTGGTCATTGTTCCTACCAGAGAATTGGCTCAACAGGTAAGCGAGACCTTTCAGAAAATAGCGCCATTATTCGGCATAAGGACTGTGGTTATTATCGGAGGGGTTTCGATGCATAATCAACTTAAAGATCTGAGAATGGACCCGCGGGTTATTATTGCCACGCCCGGGCGGCTTTTAGATCATATAAAACAAAAGACAATAAGCTTAAATGAAGTGGAGGTCCTTATTCTGGACGAAGCTGACAGGATGCTCGATATGGGTTTTAAGCCGGATATAGAACGCATCCTTAAGGTTGTCCCTAAAAAAAGGCAGACTATGCTTTTTTCGGCTACGATACCAGAAGAAGTCGTGTCAATAGGGGCCGTACACATGAAGCTTCCCGTTCATATTGAAGTTGCTCCGTCAGGGACTGCTCCAGAACGTATTGTCCAGGAGTTGTTTATCGTAAAGAAAGACGCCAAGAAAAAACTGCTGTCTAAGCTTCTCGATCAATACCGTGGTCCGGTGTTGCTTTTTTCACGGACAAAAAGGGGGGCGACCAAGATCACGCGCATGGTCAAAGATATGGGGCATAATGCGGCAGAGATACATTCGAACCGTTCTCTCAATCAGCGCAAGGAAGCACTTGAGGGTTTTAAAACGGGAAAGTACAGGGTGCTTGTCGCAACCGACATAGCGGCCAGAGGGATAGATGTGATCGGAATAGAAACGGTAATAAATTACGATCTGCCGGACGATGCAGAGAATTACGTGCACAGGATTGGACGCACAGGACGTGCAGGGCATGAGGGACGGGCTATCTCGTTCGCTACTCCGGAACAAGGCAAGGACATACGCAGCATAGAGCATCTCATAAAGACGGCCTTGCCAGTCTTGGAGCACCCCGAGCTTCCGATCGAGAAGTTTGTATCTGCTCGGACCGTGTACAGTAGCAGTCCTGGAGGCAGAAGCAAAAGCAAATCGCCGCGTAGGCGGTGGTGATATAGTCGACTGAAGGTCACCTTCGGCTGAAAAACCAGACCAGCTTGCCAGGCAAGCTTGTTATTACATATTATCCCCGTAGACAATGGGTTAAAATGAATAAGAATTTAGAAAATAATTTTATTAGAATTGACGAGATTCTTCTGACTCTTGACGATGAGGAAAGTGTTTTGGCAGAGAAGATTGCGAAGATCTTAGGGGTTAATGAAAAGGAGATTGTTCGTTACTCTATTGCCAAACGCGCCGTCGACTCGCGCAAGAAGGAAAACATTTTCTTTGTTTATTCTGTCAATGTAGAGCTGGAAAACCCGCAAAACTATTTATCCCGTCAAAGACAATCTTCCTCAACATTGAGAAAGAGTGCTCTTCGCCATAAAGTGCGATGGCAAAAGCCGACTGTTTATGAAATTAAAAAGATTGGATCAAATTATTCTCATCGTCCGGTTGTTGTAGGCGCCGGACCCAGTGGATTGTTTTGCGCTTTAGTTCTTGCCCAGGCAGGCTTGAAGCCTTTGGTTGTTGAGCGCGGGAAGGATGTGGACACGCGCATGAAGGATGTGAATGCATTCTTTTCTAAGGGAGAGTTTAATGTGAATTCTAATGTGCAGTTTGGAGAGGGTGGCGCAGGTACTTTTTCAGACGGTAAATTGCACACGAACGTTAAGGATCCACGGACAAAATATATTTTTGATCAGTTGATTACAGCGGGCGCCCCGAAAAGGATTGCCACGGATGCTCATCCGCATATTGGAAGTGATAAGTTGGGCATAGTTGTGAAGAATTTGCGCAAGAATATTATGGAACTTGGAGGCGAGGTAAAATTTAATACATGTTTAACTGATATTGAGATGGACAAGAAAAAAGTTGTTGCGGTCACTTTTAATGGGGAAGAGCGCGTTTTGGTAGATAACCTTGTTGTTGCTATTGGGCATTCTGCGCGAGATACGTATCAAATGCTTTATGAAAAAAAGTTGGAAATGCGAGCTAAGTCGTTTTCTGTTGGTTTGAGAATTGAGCATCCCGTCGACTTAATCAATAAATCTCAATATGGAAATTATTATGATCATCCTAAGCTTCCGACGGCAAGATACAAGCTTGTAGCCCATCTTAAGGATAAACGTTCGGTGTATACTTTTTGTATGTGCCCGGGGGGGGTTGTTATTGCGGCTTCTTCAGAAAAGGGAATGGTCGTTGTTAATGGGATGAGTACGTATGCGCAGAACGGCAGGAATTCCAATAGCGCGCTACTGGTTAATGTAACGCCTGATGACTTTGAATCAGATCATCCTTTGGCAGGAGTTGAGTTTCAGCGCACCTGGGAGCGGGCGGCATTTGTATCTGGAGGGAAAGACTATCGCGCGCCAGCACAGCTCGTCGGGGATTTTTTAAAAGGTCATCGTTCAGAAAAAATTGGGAGCGTTACGCCGACATACAAACCTGGGGTTGTTATGACGTCTTTGGTGGGGTGTTTACCGGATTATGTTATCGAAAGTATTAAATCGGCATTACCAGTCTTGGATCGAAAGATTAAGGGGTTCGCTAAAGAAGATGCTCTGCTTGTTGGCGTTGAAACGCGAAGTTCAGCTCCGGTAAAATTCGTACGTAATGAAGGTTTGCAGTCCAATATTACAGGAATTTACCCCGCCGGAGAAGGCGCTGGATATGCCGGAGGAATTGTGTCGGCCGCCATCGACGGAATGAAAGCAGCTGAAAGTATTATCAGATAATTTTAAATCCGTGAAGACTGTCTGGGAGAAATGGCCGTTCTACACCCGTCTCATCGACAAACGCTCGTACCTCATGCGTGGAACGCTGCCCAAGAGCTTGCCGGCAAGTCAAAGGTCACCCAACGCCGCTGGAAGAAGTATGAAGCCCACATCAGCCAGGAAAACCCTATCACCAAAGGCATGCGATAGTGGTAATAACAGCCCTATATTACCACTATTTGGTCTTTTATTAGCTCTATAGCGCATTTTCTGTCTACATTGAATCTGGGCGTGTATACTTCACAATAGTGTAATATAAGCACTTGACGAGCTAACCCCAAGCAGAACAAAATCCAGGCAGGTTATGCCAAATGGTGCGCCTGATGGATGACGTTCTGCCCTTAAATCGAAAGGTAAAGAGACCATGCAGTTATCCCCAACGCGAAATGCCACTTTTTCGCCAAAGATCATCCAGATAGCTCTCTTGTTTCTTGTCGTGTGCGGAATATATCTGTCCAACGTGCCTGACTTCTGGCGCACCCAAGACGAAAAGTGCTACATCTGGTTGGCTGAAAACATTTTGCAGGGCAAGGGATTGACGATAGAACTACCATCGGATGTTGATCGAGATTTCCTATGGGGAATGCCGCCCGTAGTAGTGGGCGATAATCTGTTCACCATCAAGTATCCCGTAGGTCAAAGCTGCCTTCTCGCCGCCACTATCGGCGTGGGTGGACGCACTTTTGGATTTTATATAGTTCCTATTCTTGGTTTGCTCACGGCGCTCTGTCTATCGCTTTCCACTTATGTCATCTCTCGTAGTCTCAGACTTTCATTGCTGACGGGGGCTGTCCTGGCCATGTGCCCAACATGGTTGATTCATAGCAGAAGTCTTCTGGGTGACGTTCCTGCAACAGCCACCATCTACGCTGCATTGCTCCTTTGTCTGCTGGGCCTCAAAACTCGACGACACTACCTTCATTTTATCGCTGGTATCTTTCTTGCATCTGGAATGACAATTCGATATCCGACTGTGCTTGCCGCTCTTCCCATTTCGCTACTTTTGCTTTCAACCGGAAGACCAAGGGAGCGGATATTGAATACAATGCTTTTAGGGATTCCTTGCGTGGCGGCCATGATCTTGATCTTGTCTTTCAACCAACACCTGTTCGGCAACCCCTTCACTACAGGATACGCCGCGATAGGAGAGCATGGCTTTAAAGCAGAGGGCGCTGTTGAGAATCTGCTGAACTACCTGGCCATGTCCTGTATACTCCTGCCGGGCGCAGGCCTTGCTCTTCTCTGGTATGCGGTTCGACCCACTGAACTTATTGAGCGTCGCCATTTGGCGACCTTCTTGCTGTTGCCCATTCTGTTTGTCGTCTTCTACAGTGCCTGGGGGAACTCGGCACAACTGACTTACAAGCCACAGGATCTCCTCGTCATGGGGGCGCGACTTGTACTGCCTGCGGTTCCTGCGCTTTCGCTGTTAGTCAGCCTTGCAGTGATTGAAATTTGCCGCAGATTTGGATTACCGGGTCGGATTGTCTGGGCGCTACCAATCTGCCTTCTGGTAGCCAGCCTTTCTGTGCGCCATGTTTTCGAACAGCGCACGAGGGAATATGCAGTGGCTAATGAATTTCTAAATAGTACAACGTCTCCTCCATGTCTTGTAATCCTGAAACCGCATTGGTTCAAGATCACTTGGCCGCATGATGGAGATGTGAATTACCTGGCTCTCAACGGACACCACGTATCACAGAGCCAATACGCTCTCATCGCCAGGTATCACCAAGTTGATCAACCCGTCTATGTCGTCGTAGATCCGTACGTGCGTTTGGGTTTGCCAGATCCCTCGTGGCAAAAAGACTCCCTGGTAAATGATCTCCGACTCAATGGGTTCACTACAGTCAGACGAGCCAGCGTTCACAGCCCATTCGAGATCGAGCTGTATGAGGTCAAACCAAAGACTAGAACTATGGGCCTCTAATTTGCTAATTAACTCTTTTCTACGGCATAATGTCGAACATAACCTGATGGAATGAATAGACGCGCTGAAAGCGCGGCTATGAACAGTCTGGTTCATGTTTTTGTTCAGATATTCTGAGCATCTCAAGAACCTCAGCATCTGCAATGTCTTTGGTTCTTCCGGATGCTTTCTTGTTGCAGATGAGATCGTCTAACGATGGAATGTTGAGTTTTATGTTTTCAATTTCTACTTCTAATGAATTGGCATATGTAGAGTCAAAGTCTAATCCGGAAGCCCCAGTGATAATGTCAATTCTTCTGGGAGCAACGCCAATCTGAAAAATGGTGTTTGACTTTTGAAGATCATCTGATGTTAAGCCATGAAGGGCTGCGCCAAAATTATTCAGTGCCCTCAAGACCGCATCGGCATTATCAGCAGAGGGCATTACCCATATATCAATATCCATGGTGGCGCGAGGATAACCATGTGCAGCCAGAGCGTATGCGCCAACGAGAAGAAACCTAACGTTCTCGTTTATTAACGACTGTAACATTTCTTTGTAATCTTCGTTTAACATTATGATTTTTGCTTAATGATGCTACTTCTTTTGTAAGTGGCCATACGAGAGCAATGCGTGAACTCAAGGAGCCAGGAATGAAATCATCATTCCGTATATCTCCAATCTTTCCAAGCCTGACTACGTTCTTATTCACATCTTTATTTATAGCAGAATGCTTGTGGAATATCAATCATTTCTTTGAATCGAACATGAATTGCCTTGTTGGATTCTTTCAATATCTTATCACTGTATGAATGTTGGTGAGAGTATTCCCATCAGGACGAACGATGCAATTGTAACATAGATAAGTCGCCACCTGCACTCATGGGGCAACCTTAACCTTGATCCTGTAGAATTCATGCTTCGTTTCTGATACGGAACTGGTGGAGGAGGGGCCCAGGGTCGACGTCCATGATCAGTGAACCATCGAGGACCACGGCATCGTCGACGAATCTGACGCGTTTTGTCACATTCTGGGCCTTGTTGCCCAACAAGTCCTGTGCCCAAAGACGCGCAGCGGTGAAGGGTTGCGGGAAACGCAGCGTCAACGTCGGTAACTTGGTCGATACCTAAATAATAGGACTGCCCTGAATGGCACTAACTTAAGCTCTTTCAACCGTGTTTCTTGATTTTTCCCTTGCCATCCTACATCATAATTGATACAAACGTATGAATCATTCGAAAGATGGAGTCTTATGTCCACGAGAGACAAACTACTGGAGGCGGCAGCGCGCATGTTCGCAGAACATGGATACGATGGCACTTCCGTGCGGGATATTATCAAGGAGGCCGACGCGAATCTTGGGGCCGTCACCTATCACTTTGGCACTAAAGAGGCACTGTTTTCCGAATCGCTTGGGCAGAAGCTTGGGCCACTTCTCGAGTTGGGGAAAAGGATAGAAGAGAGCCAGGCCAGCGCAATGGAGAAACTTGATATGGTACTGCGGGGGTACGCGATGTTTGTGCTTCATGAGAATCCGAACCTGAAGGCGATGTTCATGGAGTCGATGCAGGGCGGCGACCGCCTTCCTCCAGGTTCGGTGCAGATGATCCAATGGCGGAACAAGGTGATTGGAGACATCGTGAAGCAGGGCATAAATGAAGGTGTCTTTCGAAAATGCAACACAAAGGAACTGGGGATGATGATTCTGGGCCTGATCTCCCCGTACGTCCAGGACTTGCCCATCATAAAACCAAAATACCGAAATACCCCCGTTCCGAAACGGGAGGTCAATCGCATTATCGATGCCGCTATGGATATGCTCCTGAATGGATTGAAGGTGAGAGGGGAAGGCAAATGAAAGCGATGATGGTTCGAACGCTCGCCCTTCTAATTCTTTCGGCGCTTCCAGTAATGGGGCAAATGCCTGCAGGGACCACGAACCATTATACGCTGTCGGACTGTCTTCGCATCGGGCTGGAAAAGAGCGCATCCGCGCTTAACGCAAGGAGCGATCAAACGATCTCGGAGGCGGTAATCAAGCAAGTGCGCTCGCAGGCGTTTCCGAAGCTGGCTCTTGATGCCTCCTACACAAGACTGGATGAGATACAGGAGTTTGATGTCGGTGAAGGTTCCGTGGCAATGGGCACCGAGGATAACTACTCTGTTACGGCTAGCCTCAATCAGCTCCTCTATTCCGGAGGGAAAGTGAAGGCGGCGCTGGACTCGCAGGAAACCATACGCCTGCGCGCCAAAGCGGTAAGGCAGGATACAGAGGCACGACTTGTCCACAATATCAAGAAGCTCTTTTATGACATATTGCTCCTTCAATCGACTGTCGAAGTGAGAAGAGATTCTGTCCTCCAACTCTCGGCGCTGGTGAAGCAGACGGAAGACAGGTTCAGAGCGAAGACGACTTCGGAGTTCGATCTGATAAGCGCGCAAGTGAAGCTGGCGAATGAACGGCCGTCCTTGATCTCCGCCGAAGGTCGCTGCGCCCTGGCCCATGAAGCTCTTCGACGCCTGGTGAGCCTGGATGACGGGCCGTTCACGCTTGCTGGAACATTGGCCTTCACTCCACATGGTATCGCTCTGGAAGATATCGAGAAAGAAGCCCTGGAAGTACGGCCAGGTCTGCGCGCGATGGCGGCACTGGTTGAGTTGACTGCGGCGGACATCAAGTCGGCCCGTTCGCAGGGAATGCCGCAGTTGAACGCGTTCTTTAAATACAACGGGGCAAACTCGTATGGGTTTGCATCGTTCGAAGATGAGTGGCAGTGGCACTGGAACGCCGGGCTGACAGCAAGTTGGGACGTATGGGACAGCGGACTCACAGGGGGAAAGGTAGAAGAGAAGAAACTCATCCTGGAGAAATCTCGCACGGACCTGGCTGATCTAAAGAAAGCCGTCCACCTTGAACTAATTGGCGCGCTCCTCCATCTGGATGAAGCCCGTGCCCGCGTCAAGACAGGCAGGGAGAATGCTGCCCTGGCCGAGAAAGGCTTGACCATAGCGAAGGCACGAATGGACGAGGGGCTGGGGACGTACCTGGAGTTTTCTGATGCGAACCTGGGGGTGAAGATAGCCAGATTGGGCCTTCTTGTTGCGCTCCGAGACCACATGGCAGGCCTGGCTGAACTGGAATACGCCGCCGGTATGACTCTTGATGAAATGGAAAAACTTAAGAAAGAAGAAAAGTCTGAAGTAACGGATGAAAAGAGGTCTGAGTGAAAAAACGAAGTGAGATTCTGAATGACCCAAAGAAAAAGATGTGGCTGATGGTCGGCAGCGCGGCCTGTGCGATTGTTCTTCTTGGCTTCATCACCAAGTTGATACCAAAGGCGGAAGTGAAGCAGGCCGAAGAGAAACCGATACCCGTTCGCGCGATCCTGCTGGAAGGGAAGCCTGTCCGCGATACGATCGTCCTTCCCGGTCGGATTGAAGGCAATGCCGACATCATGATTGCCTCCGAGAAAGTGGGACGGGTGGTGGAGATTGCCGCAGAAAAAGGGGATACGGTCAAAAAGGACCAGGTCCTGATGCGCGTGGATGACAAGACGTGGCGTGCGGCTCGGGATAGGGCACAGATTGAAGAGAAAGAGGCCTCGGCTGAGCTGGAGCGATATGCGGGGCTTCTGAAGACAGGCGGAGTGTCCGAGAGCGATTTCGCAAAAATAAAGCAGCGTAAAGAAATGGCGGCGGTTGTTCTCACGGATGCAGAAGGGCATCTTGCCGACTGCACCGTGCGTACGCCGATTGACGGGGTAGTTGACGGCCGATTCATTGACAAAGGGGAAAGAGCCGGAGAGGGGGATGTCGTATTCAGGGTTGTCGATGCCAGGCGCGTGAAGGTGGTATTTGATGTGCCGGAAAAGGAAGTGATTGGCGTGAATATTGGCGATGATGTGCCGTTCTCCCTGGCCGTCTACCCGGACAGAACGTTCGCCGGCAAGGTAAGCTTCGTTTCGGTAGCCGCACAGAAGGAGAACAATGCCTACATTGTGGAGTTGACCTCCGGCAATGATGACAAGCTTCTGCGGCCCGGAATGATCGTGGATGTGGCCCTGCTTCGCCGCACTCGCGATGCGGCCATCGTTATGCCGTTGGCTGCGATTGTCCCGCAGAAAGGAGACCATATTGCCTTTGTCGTGAAGGGCGACAGGGTGGAACGGCGAGTGGTGAAGATCGACTTCTTTCTCGGGCAGGAGGCCGTGCTGGGCGAAGGCATAAAGCTTGGCGAGAGAGTCGTGGTGGAAGGCCAGCGGATGCTGATGGATGGCGCTCTTGTTGAAACGAGAGGCATGGAGCCCTCTGCGGCTTTACCGAAGGAATAGAAATGCTCATTCCGAACTACGCAATCAAGTTTCGTACCGCGGTGTTTGTGCTGGCGATCGTCCTCAGCATAGCCGGAGCTGTCAGCTACGTGGTAATGCCGCGCGAAGGCATGCCCGACATCACCATCCCGTATGTCTACGTGTCCTCCCTTTATGAAGGAACCGGACCCGCAGACATTGAAACGCTCATAAGTATTCCACTCGAAAAACAGCTGAACGATGTGGATGGCATCAAGGAAATGCGCTCCATTTCGGCGGAAAACATGAGCATCGTTTCGATTAAATTCGTGGCCGGCGAGGATATCGATCAGGCACGGCAGAAGGTCAAGAACAAGGTGGATATGGCACGACAGGATCTGCCGGATGACCTGGACGAGCCGATCGTAACGGCGTTCAACGTAAGCTCCGATATACCCGTATTCCGCTTCGCGATTTCCGGGAATACGCCGCCCGCACGCCTTGCGAAGATCGCTGAAGAGCTTCAGGAAAGAATCGAAACCGTCTCCGGCGTACGGGAAGCCGGGATCAGCGGCACACGTGAAAGAGAAATTCGGGTGGAAATCGATCTGCCCAGGCTGATCGCCTATGGCATCCCCGTTGGACTGGTGATGCAGAGAATCCACCAGGAGAACAAGACCGTGTCTGCGGGCAACATGGAACTCCTGGGTGACAAGTTCCAGGTGCGCATCCCCGGGGAATTCAAATTCGTCTCTGAACTCAAGAAGATACTCCTGTCGGACAGGGACGGCCATCCGGTCTACCTGACCGATATCGCCCGAATTTCCGACACGTACAAAGATCTTGAGTCCATCTCCAGACTGAACGGCGAGTCCTGCGTGGCCATAGATGTAAAAAAACGTACCGGTGAGAATTCCGTGAAATTGATAGAGTCCGTGAAGGAGGTGCTGGACGGGTTCCTCCTTCCTGAAGGCATCAAGCTCACGGCGGTCTACGACGAGTCGGTGGATGTCGGTATGATGATCACGGAACTGGAGAACAATGTTTTCTCCGGCTTCCTCCTGGTTCTTATCGTTCTGGTCATTTTTATGGGCTTTCGGAACAGTCTCTTTGTCGCTGTGGCCATTCCTCTCTCCATGCTGATCGCTTTCGCGGCCATGAATGTAATGGGGTTCTCTCTGAACATGATCGTACTGTTCAGCCTTGTCCTCGCCGTCGGCATGCTCGTGGATAATGCCATTGTTATCGTGGAGAATATTTACAGGAACAGGACAGAGGGGATGTCAAAGATCGAAGCAGCGCGCATCGGTGCTTCGGAAGTAGCGTGGCCTGTCATCACGTCCACCCTCACTACCTGTGCGGCCTTCTCGCCCTTGCTTTTCTGGCCCGATATCATGGGCCAGTTCATGGGGTTCCTGCCGAAGACGCTTATCGTTGTCTTGTGCGCATCGCTCTTTGTGGCCATCGTGGTCAATCCGGCGACCTGCTCCGCCCTGATTAGCGCGGATAAACGGGAAAAAGGCAAGAAAGCGGACAAGGAAGATCACGCGTTTATGAAGCGGTATGAACGACTCCTCCGAAGCGCACTGTCAACCCGCCCCCAGGTGCTGTTGCTCGGGATACTGGTTATGGTTCTCAGTATCCAGTTGTACGGGGTGTTCGGGAACGGGACGGAACTCTTCCCTCAAACAGACCCACGGAACGCGACGATCAATGTCAGGTTCCCCGAGGGGACCAGCGTAGAACGGACGGATTCAGTTTTGCGGGACATTGAGAAACAACTCGCGAAACACGAAGATGTTAAATTTTACCTGAGTACCGTCGGTGCCGCCGGCGGCTTTTCACTTTCGGCCGGCTCGGGAGGTGCCCATCTTGGAAATATCCATGTAGAGTACCAGAAAGCGGAACACAGGAAGGGGAACACAACTGAGTTGACGAACCTGATTCGCAAGGAAGTGCAGACCGTCCCCGGAGCCGAGATTCGCGTCGAAAAACAGAAGGAGGGGCCACAGCAGGGAGCACCTGTGACCATTGAATTGTCCGGAGCCAATTTCGAGGTGCTGTCGAAGTATGCCACGGACCTTATCCGGAAAATAGAAACCGTGCCAGGCCTGGTTGATGTGCAGGATGACTACGAGGCCGCCCTTCCTGAACTGCAGTTTCGCGTTGATCGGAAACGGGCCGCGATGCTTGGCCTTGATACGGACACGATCGGCGCTTTTCTCCGAACGGCCATTTACGGTCTTGAGACCAGCAAATTCCGCGTGGATGAAGATGAATTCGACATAACGCTCAGGCTTCCGAAGGATCAGCGATCCACGCTCAGCCTCCTCGACGAGATCTTCATCCCTCTGCAAAGCGGGAAGACCGTTCCGCTCTCGTCATTGGGCAAGGTTGTCTATACCGGCGGGCAGGGCGCGATCAATCGGAAAGACCAGAAACGTATGATAACGATCTCCGGATTCAACGAGGGGAGAACCGTAAAAGACATTATCGAGAAGGATGTAAAGCCGGCTATCGAGGCTCTGCATCTGCCCGGGGGATACAAAACCTCTTTCGCGGGGGATACCCAGGAAATGGAGGAATCCACAGCGTTCCTCTCCAGGGCTTTTGCGGTGGCGCTGGGACTTATCGTGGTCGTACTGGTTATTCAATTCAACTCGGTTCTCCTGCCGGGGATTATGCTGGTGTCCATTGTACTGTCGATCGTGGGTGTGATGTGGGGGTTGATGATCTGGCGCCTCAAATTTGGCGTAATCATGACAGGCCTGGGTGTGATCAGCCTGGCGGGAATCGTCGTGAACAACGCGATTGTGCTAGTATCCACGATCCTCCAACGACGCGCGGATGGACTGAACGCGACGGATGCCGTGATTGCCGCCTGCAAAATGCGTCTTCGGCCCGTTTTGCTGACAGCCGTGACGACAGTGCTGGGTTTAGTTCCGATGGCGATAGGGTTCAGCCTGGAAATTCATTCGTTTCCCCCAAAGCTCGTCGCGGGTACGGAAACATCCGACTGGTGGGCGCCCATGGCGGTCGCGGTGATCTTCGGCCTGACGGTGGCGACTATCCTGACTCTCATTGTTGTGCCTGTGACCTACAGCCTTATCGAAAGCCTGAATGAGGCGATCAAGAAACGCATGCCGGTTGAAGACTGATCCGGTGCGCGATTCACGATTCGGCACCTTTGCCGTATACCAGCAAGTTCACCATATCCACACCATTTCCAATTCTCGGGACGAGGCCCTTCTTTCCTATTGCTTCGTGCCGTATATCTATCGAGGGCCTTGAAGGGTCAGCCCTCAAAATAGTAAAATAAGGATTCATGCTACTTTTTCCGTTCACGATCAAGCGCCCTGTCAAGCCTCCCCAGCATCTTAACCCAACTTATTATTATACCTACTAGATTTTGCAGCCTAACACTTTTTCTTTAAAACAATGAAATTCCTTATTTTACTATTTTGAGGGCTGACCCCTCAGTCATGCAACGCTTCACATCACGGGGTTCTCAATCCGGGCGCGGGTCGTGAAATACCTGTGGATGTGATTGTTGGCATCTCCTTCTCTTCATTGCCTCGGCTTGTAAGGTAGCTAAGAATATTGATTACAAGCTTTGGATTGTCTCTGAGCATGCCGCCATGGCCAAGGACAACAATTTTGCCCTTCTCGTATATTAGACTTCCCGCCATTGCGCGAAGTGCGTTGTCTCGGATGAACGGACGTGCGGACCTGCTGTTAAACAGGATGCGTGATGGCCACCATCCGTCACGAACGATCTCACTGACATTCGTTACAAATGGCTCGCTGGCATAAGCCGGAGCACCGATATTGGAGCCTGTTATCGTAAAGCCGCAGATCTTTCCAAGAGAGTTTAACGGATAATCTTCAACAGGTTTGTTGCCGTAAGCTTTATAAGCCCATGACCAGGCTTGCGCCGCACAGAGGAGACCACCACCATCCTTCACGAAATCGACTATTGCTTCCACTTCAGACTCGTTGAAACTTACAGCACCCACTCCATCGGCGGCAATTATTAATGTCGCTACGGCTACAAGTGAATTGGTTGTGATCTGCGATTCAAGGAGGATCGGTTGGTAGTTGTTTCTTCGAAGCAAATCAATGCCGCCTTGCCAGCTGCTGCCGTGACGAAGGTCAATAGCAACCTTCCCTAATGCAGTTGAATGATCACTGCTCGAGTGGAGGTGCTCAGAGACTGTTACATTATATGAAGGCGCGTGAGTATCTTCTTCATTACTGAGCGCTGGAGTGTTTGTATCTGTTTCCGTAAGTTGTCTTTCTCTCATGAGCTGAACGATTGCACGAAGCGTTGGACTGTTGGTGCTCAGCGAGAGATTCAGTAGTCTCAAAAGCTCTACTTTGTCGTAGAGTTCCGTTTCGGTATCATCGCCAATGATCAGAGGGAAAAGCACCAACCCGTGAATTGTGACGTCTCCGCCAATTCTCTGTATGGAGATTGTTGTTGCAGTCGGATGCCTCCGAAAAGGAATTGCGAATGTATCTGTCTGTGCCTCCTTCTCAATGGAGATAGCGTTACCCACGAGGTCGACTGCGATGACACGACCTTTGCTGTCGAGCAGTTGGACAGCTATGTCTGCGTTGTGATTTGTCTCACAGATCAATGAGATGCCGACGTCAGAACGTAGTTTCTTTCTGTCCATTTCTATCAGAATGCGTCCCTGCCCATCCTGCAGGCCACTGTTGGCAACCCAGCGGTATGGCTGTTCCAGCCATGTTCCATGTTCCTGTTCGACTGAAACAATCCAGTCCGGCACTTGTGATGAATTGTCGCCGAAAACAAGCAGTTCGTGAAAATAGTCCACTTCGTGGGATGAAACATCAGCGTAAGCTCCGCATGTCGCGAGCAAGATGAGAGATATAGCGATGATAGTATGCTTTGTCATGTTTAGTCCTCGTGTGTTCATCTTCTCATTCGCCAACGTCATGAATCACCTGCAAACAAATCGCGCAGCTATTTTTTGTCAGGTGGATTCTTTTGTTCGGAGTTTAGTTGAAATTTCTTGTTTTCCTTCAATTCCTTTTCAATACGTTTCTTGTCGTCACCGGTTCCGGTCTTTGGAAATGATGCTCCTCCAACCTGACCGGATAATTTCCACACCTTGTCGGTACGGATGAATTTGTATGCATCTATTGTGATGTAGTTCTTGTCATCGAGATACGTTTGAAGAACGAATATCGCTTCTTTCTTGTTCTGGTCGAATTTAAGAAAGTTTATGCTCGATAGATCGGGATATGTATCAAGAAGGAATGTTTTTGCTTTCGCAAAATGTTCTTTCTTGATTTGTTTTTTGGGTGGCTTTGCGGGAATGGTGAGCTCCATGAACGCTGTGTAGTCCTCGTTGG
>JAQBFJ010000149.1:0-6302 GCA_032123435.1 Verrucomicrobiota bacterium | reverse complement strand
CCCCAGCCACAGCTCAGCCTGTTGCTCTAACCCCAGCCACAGCTCAGCCTGTTGCTCTAACCCCAGCCACTGCTCAGCCTGTTGCTCTAACCCCAGCCACTGCTCAGCCTGTTGCTCTAACCCCAGCCACAGCTCAGCCTGTTGCTCTAACCCCAGCCACAGCTCAGCCTGTTGCTCTAACCCCAGCCACTGCTCAGCCTGTTGCTCTAACCCCTAAGCCGCTCACGGCAAAACCTGTTGTTTCAACAGAAGCAAAACCTGCCGGTCAGCCAATGACAGTTCCTCAACCAATAATGTCAAAACGTGAAACTTCTAAAATACCGCTTGCAGCTGCAAGAATCATGCCCGGGCCCGATCCCAAACCCGCCGGGATTCATCCTATTAGCATTAGCGCTATAAAGCCAGTCGCCGCTGAAACGCCTTCCATAAAGCTGGGTAAGCCTGGAACCACAGCCACCCAAGCCACCCATGACGGATTGTCTAAGCATACCACATCCAGAATTTCTCTGGAATCCGTCTTGGCAGGCGGCGAGTCAGACGACAGCGAAACAGCCGGCACAGATGACAGTCCGAAAACGATTCGGCTGAAACGTCCATCAGCAACCAGCGCTATAAAGATAAAAGACGATCAGATGTCCGGAGAATCCATGAAACAGAACCTGGCGAAAACATCGCGTCTCGACGAGGTGCCGGTTGACGAAGAATCGGCCACGAAACGCAGGACTGTTCGCGTTAAACGTTCATCATCGGCGCCGGCTACTGATGATGAGGGACAACAAACAGTAATCAAACGATCCATGCCGGGAGGTAGCGCCTCCGCGCCAATACTGCCGATCATGACAACAGAAGATGAACCTGGTCCGATATTTATTATCGCTGCCATAGCAGCAATGCTTGTTGTTTCAGTAACAATTTATATGTTTATGGCTCAGGCATTGGGACCCGATGTTTCACATACTCCGTTATCATATGGCGCTCGAGACCTTGATCTGCCTTGGCCTGGCAAAATTTCAACGAGGTAAACTGGAAAGGAACATGAAATGTCATCAGAAGGGCCCATACATATAACATCTGACAACTGGCAAAGCGAAGTGATCGACAGTAAATTGCCGGTATTGGTTGATTTCTGGGCCAAATGGTGTGGACCATGCCGCACGATAGCACCAGTGCTTGATGAAATTGCAACTGAGATGGCCGGAAAAATAAAAGTTGCAAAAGTTGATGTCGATCAGAATCAGGAACTAGCAGCCCAGTTCTCTGTCCGATCTATTCCAATGCTTCTTATCATCAAGGATGGCATTGTTGCCGAGCAAATGGTAGGAGCTGTGAGTAAGCTTGACCTGATGGGCAAAATAAACGCCAGCCTGTAACATTCCGTTAACCCTTATCAAGCTAGTCTTTGATTAAGCACGTCCATCAACACCTTGGCGGTGACAGGTTTATGCAGCATGTAATGCGCTGGATTGGAATCAACAATGTTCTTTATGGTGTCCGGCGGATAAAATCCGGACCAGAATACCACGCACGGCATCTCCCAGTTTCTGGCTTTGCATTCAAGCTCAATCTGCCTGAAAGCATCCAGACCATTCATTATGGGAAGATAGAGATCAAGAAGGATAACACCATGATGTCCTTCACGAAACATTTCCACACCTTCCGCGCCGTCAGAAGCCGCTTCAATTTGATGTTCCGGAAGTTCAGAGGCAAGTATCCTTTGAAAAGTGCGGCGCACCAAATCTTCGTCATCGACAATCAACAGCTTACTTTTGTCACGCGGTACAAGTTCTTCAGAAGTGTTCATATTGCCAGTCATTTTTAAACAATCTTTTTTCGCCTTTTTCCGCAGGCAAACATCAATTAAATAGAACTTATACGCTTATAAAACGATAGTCCAGCTATTTCCTTGAAAAATAATACAATAGGTTTTATCGCCTTTTTAGTGCCAAAACAAGAGTCAATTATCATGTGTTTTCAACGATTATAACGTATGCACATAAAATATGCCTGCTTTTACAGCCTGGGCCGATATCAGAAATTAAAGACCGTTCGTTGCCGCCGGCGATATCACTTCCGCTGGCTCTTCAGGCAATTCGTTCGTTATGGTAGATGACAGATATTCAGAAATTACGGCCTCTACCTTGCCGCCGGCGTATTCAATCACTTCTTCCGGTTCTGATACGGGCTGTTCGTTAGTTATAGTTATGTCTATTCCTTCTTCCGGAGAAGTTGTAACAGTAGATTCAGAATCGGTATTGTTGTTTTCAGTATTGAATTCGTAAATATTAGCCGCAACAAATTCTTCATATGCATCACCAATGACCGGCGGACAATCAGCGATTGACGCATTGGCTATATCATCTATCCGTTTTTGCTCCGAAAGCAGGTAGATGGAATCGTCCCTTTGATGAGTTAACTCATAATCCGATTCCATGACATGTTCCATGGCAAGACGTTGTTCTTCGGTCGGCTCAACGACAGGAGCCTCACTCATGTCTATTTGCCACTCTTCGGAATATGAACCATCCAATTTGTATTTATCGGTTAGCTTCATTACTTCTACCCACGTAGCGCTGATGTTCGGATAATCCAGATTATCCCACGCTTCCAGATGTTTTTCATACGCTGCGCTGAAATCTTCAGGACATTCCGTCAGGCTGTCCTTTGCATCCGAAAGATCTTCGCTGTATTCGCGGTCCGGAATTCGTCTTTCCTGTGTCCAATAGTCCTTCGTATCTGATATAAATTTAGTGTATAGCAAATTGTCGGCCGCCAAAATTTGATCATCAAGAGCCACCTCCTGTTCCTGCGCCTCTTCCTCCTCGGTATACGTCTCGTTTAACTTGTAAACATCTTTACTGAGGTTGCCCAGCACTTTGTCCATATCTTCATCCCGTATATCGTCCAGATTTTGTTCCTTTGCCAGACATTCATCACGATACTCAATATAGCGCATTTCCCAGGCTGCCGAAGATATTGCTTCAATATCGCCTTGCTCCACCGCAGCCGCATATTCCTTGTATGCATCCACAAAATCAGCGGAAGCCCCGCTGGATGCGAGTGCCTGAATATTGTCCTGCACATCGTTTGGAAATGCGCGAACACTATCACTTTGAATGTAGTCCTGACTGAAAGCATTCAGTTCATCAGTTATCTGCTCGTTTTGCTTCTCTATAGTCTCGTATATGTTTTTCAACGTTGCAGCCATTGCCATTTGCTGTGCCGGGCTTGTAGCCTTTTTATCTGTGGCAAGCGCGCATAACTCTCCTAATAAATCACTTGCCTGTTTTTCGTCCGTAGTGAACGATTCTATGAACTTTTCAACCGTTACAGCAAATTCAGGCGGAGTTCCCGACACATCCATTTCAGCCAGTTCCTTTTTGGAGACAAACTTGACGTCATCCACAATAGCATTCATTCTGGTTTCAACATATTGCGAGTTATACGTACTTCCGTTTATCAACCCACGCCGAAATGCCAAACCCATGATATTTTTCTGCGCTTCCGGAATTTCAAGGGACGCGTTAAGAATCTGACCGGCCGTCACCGTTGGAAAACGCGGCCGGTTCAGGGCAGACATCACTCTTCGGTTACGGCGCTGTTTGGCAGGAGTAGGCCTGGTAAGCGCACGTTTGATCCAGTCCGGAGTAGTGGGCTCACTTGACACCGTTACGCCGCTGCTCTGCGGTTCTACGGCAACGTTACTCACCGTCAATGAATGATCGTTTTCAGGAACTTTATCGCCATTAACCGTGTCGATGTTATCATTTTCCATGCCTGGCGTTTGCAAAGATTCGAGTGATGCACTTTTCGGTTGGACGTATGTCACAAGACAAATAATACCCACACCCACAGAACCAACCGCGATAATCCAATATAAGATCTTTTTCATAGTGAGAGAGCTCCTTATATATACGACATCGAGTGAAGTATTGACCTGACGTTACTTCCCCCCTTCGATTTTGTCAATTCTCTTTTGTTTTGCGTGTTTTTCGATGCGCACAGCATACCATGAACTTACTTGCTTGACATCAACCACACCCTTCCGTTTGCTGTTGACTGCAACTTGATTCGCGTGAGATGATTTGACTATTAAAGGTTACTCATGAGCTGGCGAAAAGACTATTTTCTAACACTTAACTTTACCCGGCTTCAACGCACCGTAATATTGCTTGCCAATATTATTCTAGTACTGGCTATTGGCTACCAGGATCACGTCACCGGATGGGAGCTGGGCTTTTTTGTCTTCTATTTCTTGCCAATAGCCATCACCGCATGGACGATCGGTGCCGCCTCGTCCTGTATGATTGCTGTCATTTGCGCATTGGTGTGGTTCGGGTCAGACTGGTTTTCCGCTCATCAATATACCAAGAACTATTACGCATTCTGGAACACTTCTATCCGTCTGTTGTCTTTCCTTATAATATCATGCTCAGTGGCTAAAATACGCACATTGATGATTCGCGAAAAAATAATGGCGAATAAACTGGAAAAATCCCATGACAACCTGAAGTCGAAACTCGCAGAGCGCACTATCGAACTGGAAAAAATACATTCGCAACTTGCAATGAAGGATAAAATGGCTTCAGTCGGCCAATTGGCCGCCGGCCTCGCGCATGAACTTAACAACCCGATGAGTTTTGTCGCCACAAACTTCGCCACTCTTCGCGATGATGTTGAGGCGTTCAAGAACATTATTATGGTGTACAGAGATGCCCTGGAAAAAGGAGCCGTTAATAACGAACATTTACGGATCATTAAGGAAAAAGAGAACGCCATAGCACTGGATCTCACACTGGAACATATGGACAAATTATTCGCGGAATCAAAGGACGGTATTCGCAGGGTAACAAGCATCATAAACAGCATGCGGGATTTTTCGCGCGCCTATGATCCCAATGAGGTCTGCTCTTTCAATATAAACAAGGGAATTCAAGACATGCTGGTAATAACCAGAAATACATATAAGTATCATGCCGATGTTAAAACCAATTTCAGCAAAACCCCCGAAATAATGTGCGTACCCGATATGATAAACCAGGTTTTCATGAATATAGTAATCAATGCGGCTCAGGCTATAGCAAACCAAAAAAGAAAAGGCATGGGGCAAATCGCAATAACAACCTATACCAATGACAACAATGTCTTTTGTGAAATCAGCGATGACGGGCCCGGAGTCCCTGACTCAATCAAAGACCGTATTTTCGACCCATTCTTTACCACGAAGCCGCCCGGCCAGGGAACAGGACTCGGCCTGAGCATTTGCTGGGATATCATAACAAACAAACATGGCGGAAGCATTTCGATAAAAGACAGAGAAGGCGGTGGAACAGTGTTCGTTGTTCGCCTGCCGTTTCTTATGACACCTAAAGTTTCACCTGACAAAACAGACGGCAATTCAAACGTGAGGTAAGATAAATGAAAGATACAACAGTAATGTTCGTTGATGATGAACAGAACGTCCTTAACTCACTTGATTACAATCTCATTAGAGAACCATACAGAAAACTATTTGCCAACAGCGGCAAAGATGCGCTTGACCTTATGTCCAGAGAAGAAATCCATGTGGTCGTTGCGGATATGAAAATGCCGGTAATGGACGGCCTGACGCTTCTTCAGGAAATCAAAACCGGCTGGCCTGCCACAGTACGAATGGTTCTAAGCGGCTTTACGGAAATAGCACAGATAATTGAAGCAATAAATACAGGGGAAATATTCCGGTACGTCACAAAACCAATCGAAGAACCACAAACGTTCCGAAACATCATCCATGATGCCGTAAATTACTACCTCCTGCGGCAGGATAAAGAAGAATTAATATCCAACCTTCAACAGAAAAACGAAGAACTTGCCAATGCTTTGTCACGAGTAAGAAAGCTCGAAGGCATGATCCCTATCTGCTGTTACTGTAAAAAAATAAGGGATGACAAAGATTACTGGGAAGAAGTTGAGGAATACGTGCAAAACCGTTCAAACGCGGTGTTCAGCCATGGAATATGTCCGGCGTGTATGAAAAAATACATCGAACCAATGCTTTCACAAAGAGGTCTAAAACTTGATGAAGAACAGACGACATGACTTAAGAACAAGAAAGGGGCGAAATCAATATGAAAATTCTTCTGGTTGATGACGAAGAACACATTCTTTCATCTCTTAAAAGAGCACTTGAAAAATTAACTTACACCGTCGATTGCGCGAACAATGCTAAACAGGGAGTTCAAATGATTAAACAAGGTGATTATGACTTCGCCTTGATCGATTATATGATGCCTGAAAACGACGGCATCTGGTTCATGCGCAATGCC
>JAQBFJ010000148.1:0-20273 GCA_032123435.1 Verrucomicrobiota bacterium | reverse complement strand
TCATCCGGATCCCTTCTCCAAGCCCTTGATCTGTCGCAACCTACACACTCTCGTCACGAAACTTCATGAATAATGCACGCTAGGTTAGCCGCGCAGGGCTATTATCTTTTCCGCCACTTGCTCGGGTGTAAGGTTTGTTGTGTCGATCCGGCACGGAATGGCGTCATAAGCAGAGCGGCGTGAATCCAGAAGGCTTACGATTTTACTGCGTTTATCTTCACCTGAGAGAAGTGGACGGTTTTCATCGCGTTCCACGCGTTCAAGAATAGTTTCCGGCTCGCATTTAAGGCATATGACCATGCCGGTCTTGGAATAGTCTTGTATGTTTTCGGGATCAAGCACGATGCCTCCTCCAGTCGCGATAACCAATCCGTTCAGTTTCGATAATTCGCCCGCAAGCGCTTTTTCGAGTAAGCGGAAGTGTGGCTCGCCGTCTTCCTGGAAGATGTCTGGTATGGATCTGTTTTCGCGTTGTTCTATGATATGATCCATGTCCAGAAAGGTCATATTAAGCTGTTGGGCAAGTATTTTTCCAACCGTTGTTTTACCAGTCCCCATGAATCCAACGAGAACGATATTGGCATTTGTTTGCATATATAGATTTATAGTACATGTTTACGTTGTTGCTGGACAAGCTTGTTTTAAGGTAAAGTTATAAGAATGAAAAATTTGGGCATTTTGATTCTGGTATGGCTATTGGCTGTCTGTTGTGCGTCTGGTATTGGTCCGCATGAAGTGCTTGTGCTGGCCAACGGGCAATCCGCGGATTCGGTGGATATTGCAAAAGAATTCTTAAGACTGCGCAAAATACCGGAACAGAATATGGTGATGCTTTCTCTGCCGCGGTCGGTAACGGACGGGCAGGCCAGGATGTCGCCGGACGAATTTACCAGACTTATATGGCAGCCCGCTACTTTGGCAATGCGTGAGCGGGGTTTGGATGACCATATTCTAGCATGGATATATTCCGTTGATTTTCCCATTATGATCACAACAAGTCCCGAGGTTTCCATACAGGGATTGACTTTCCTTCGGAACGAGTTGGTGAACCATGAAGTCATAAAGGACGGAACATATAGTTCTTTGCTCTTCGGTGGCCCGCATGGGTTAAATGACGCCCCGCATTATTCTCAAACTTTTGATGTGTACAAGGAGTGGCTTCAGGACGAGATGCCTTTGCCGAGCATGATGCTGGGTTATACAGGAGAGAATGGCGGTACAAGGAAGGATGTAATTGACTGTCTGGCGCGAGGTGTAAGCGCCGATTGTACTAAACCTGCAGGAACGGTGTATTTTGTGACAAGCGATGATGTACGTTCAAAATGCAGGCAGTGGCAGTTCAGTGATGCGCAAAAGGAATTACATGCCATGGGCATCAATTCTGTTATTACCGATAATTTTCCTGTAAAAGCGGAAGACGTAATGGGTATTATTATGGGGGCCGCGCTGGTGTCGCCGGGGCGTGTGTCGCGTTACTTGCCTGGATGCATGGCAGAACATTTAACTAGCGCGGCCGCAGTTTTTCACGCGGCTGGACAGACTAAGCTGACTGACTGGCTGAAAGCCGGCGTTACAGCTTCAGCGGGCACCGTGACTGAACCCATGTCAATATGGACAAAGTTTCCCAATGCCCGTTTTTTCGCGCATTATGGGGCCGGTTGTTCCATGATAGAAAGTTTCTTCCAGTCTGTCAGGTGTCCGCTCCAGATCCTTATAGTGGGCGAGCCATTGTCTCAACCGTGGGCTGACAGTGCGGAATTGACTTTAAGTGGCTTAGGCTTATCAATGATTGTTTCAGGTGTCCTGGAATTAAGTGCTGGTATTAAGAGTGGAAACGATGCTCATTACGGGAAATACATGGTTCTGCTCGACGGCAGGTTGATTGGCACAATTTCTTCTATTCCGGGTAATATGAGCACTGTATTCAGGTTGGATACGACCAGGGTTGATGACGGCAAGCATGTGTTGAGAGTGGTAGCTTACAGGACGGGGCTGGTCAGAAGTCAGATATTTACCGAGCGGATAATAATTGTTAATAATGGACGTGGTTTATGAGAAGGTGTGTTTTTTTTGACAGGGACGGTGTTGTGAATGTCTCGCCTGGTCCTGGCTATGTTGAGAGATGGTCTGATTTCAAGGTAAAGCCTGAATTTATTGATGTGTTGCGGGTGGTCAAAGATTTGGGTTATGAAGCAGTGATAGTGACGAACCAGCGCGGCATAGCGCTTGGAGTTGTCAGTGCCGGGACGGTGGCCGAGATTCATGAAAAACTAAGGAAGATGCTTGTTGAGTGTTACAGCCTTGAGCTGCTGGATATTGTTTGTTGTCCCCATGATAATAACGTATGCGAATGCCGCAAGCCTAAGCCAGGAATGCTGATTGAAGCCGCTAAGCGGCATGATATAGACTTGAGCAAATCATGGATGATTGGCGATAGTGCAAAAGATATTGAAGCCGGCCATCGTGCTGGATGCCGGACAATTCTTGTTAGCGGCAGTAATGAGGGGGTAGGGGCTGATTACTGTGTTGGGAGCATGGCTGATCTGGCTGAGGGAGCAAGGGTTATTTTATCTGTATGAATTATAAGGAGGGTTCAAAGATGATTACTTCTGTTGTCACCGGCGGGGCCGGTTTTCTTGGGTCTCATTTGTGCGACAAATTGCTTGGTGAGGGACACAATGTAATTTGTTTGGATAATCTGATAACAGGTAATGTGGCGAATATAGAACACTTAGCTGGAAATGAGGCATTTCGTTTCTTAAAGCATGATGTGACAGAGTATATTTACTTGCCTGGCAAAGTTGATTATGTTTTTCATTTCGCATCACCTGCCAGTCCTATTGATTATCTGGAACTGCCTATACAGACTTTGAAAGTAGGCGCGCTTGGCACACACAAAGCACTTGGTCTTGCGCGTGCCAAGAAGGCCGTTTTCCTTCTGGCTTCCACTTCTGAGGTTTATGGCGATCCATTGATTCATCCGCAGGAAGAGTCGTATTGGGGAAATGTCAATCCTGTCGGGCCGCGCGGTGTATATGATGAGGCGAAACGGTTTGCTGAGGCATTGACTATGGCTTATCACCGTGTGCATGGTGTTGACACGAAAATAGTGCGAATCTTCAATACATATGGCCCGCGCATGAGGGCAAAGGACGGCCGCGCGGTACCGGCGTTTGTTTCTCAGGCGCTGGCGGGTGAACCGATAACGGTTTTTGGTGATGGGCATCAGACTCGAAGTTTCTGTTACGTTTCGGATCTTATAGACGGCATTTATCTTCTGGCAATGAGCAAGGAGTCAGGGCCAATGAATATAGGCAATCCCAGAGAGATGACTGTATTACAGCTTGCTGAGAAGGTGATTGAGTTGACAAATAAGAAGTCAAAAATAATTTTCTCGGAGCTTCCTGTGGATGATCCCAAGGTGCGTCAGCCGAACATTGACATGGCCGAACGGTGTCTTAAATGGGAACCAAAGGTTGGGTTGGAGGAAGGGCTGCCGCTTGTTATAGATTATTTCAGATCAAGCCTGGCTTGAGGTTTCCTTGTCGCTGATTTCGATTTCGCCTTCTTCCTGCTGTACGATGGAAGCCGAAACGAGTTTATCGCCTTTTTCGAGGTTGATCAGTCTTACTCCCTGTGTGGCGCGTCCTATAACTCTCATATCGCTTACGGCCATTCTGATCATTTTACCATTGGTGGTAATGAGCATGAGTGAATCGGTTTCAAGCACGGAATGAGCTCCTACTACCATGCCGTTACGTGTTGATGTGCGTATAGCGATTACGCCGCTGCCGCCGCGGCTTTGCGCTCTATATTCCTCGAAGGAAGTACGTTTTCCGTAGCCGTTTTCCGTGCAGACCATGAAAGTAGCGTCAAGATCTACTATTTCAAGTGTTTCCACGTGATCATCTTTTCCCAGTCGAATTCCTTTTACTCCGCGTGTGGCGCGTCCCTGATCGCGCAGTTGTTTCTCATTGAAGCGTATGCTTTTACCTTTTGTTGTTGCGAGCATGATATCGTTGGTTCCATTGGTGATTTTGACCTGGATCAATTTGTCGCCTTCATCAACAGCTATGGCTACAATTGATTCCTTGCGGACGTTCTTAAACGCAGAAAGGTTTGTTTTTTTGACAATGCCTTTTTCGGTTGCCATTACAAGATGCTTGGAATCTGAAAATTCGCGCACACGGATCATGGCTGCAATTTGTTCTTCATTAGTTATATTGAGCAGGTTGACGATCGCCTTGCCTTTTGATGTTCTGCTGGCTTCGGGAATTTCGTAGACCTTTTCCCAGTAGATCTTACCTGCGGATGTAAAGAAGAGGATGTAGTCATGTGTATTGGCGAGGAACAGGTGTTCGACGAAATCCTCTTCCTTTGTAGTCATTCCGGAAACACCTTTGCCGCCTCTTCTTTGATCGCGATAAGTGTCGATAGGGACTCTCTTTATGTATCCCGAATGGCTTATTGTGATGATACATGCCCTGTCGGCGACGAGATCTTCCATATTCATGTCGCCTTCCTGGGGCACGATATCGGTACGTCTCGCGTCGCCATGCTTTTCCTTGATTTCCAGCAGTTCTTTCTTGATCAGGTCATAGATCTTGTTCTCGTTGGCCAGCAGGTCGCGTAGGTAGGAAATATGCTTGATCAGTTCAAGATACTCATCCTCCAGTTTCTCGCGTTCCAAACCGGTGAGTTGGTAGAGTCTCATGTCGAGAATGGCGTTCGCCTGGATCTCTGTGAGTTTGAAGTTCTTCGTCAGGTTGTCACGTGCCTCATCGCGATTATTGGCAGCGCGTATGGTTTTGACGACTGCGTCAAGATGGTCGAGCGCTATTTTTAAACCTTCGAGGATATGTGCACGGGCCTCGGCCTTGACCAGGTCGAACTGCGTGCGGCGAGTGACCACATCGAAGCGATGATTGGTGAAGCAGAGGAGCAGGTCCTTCAGGTTCATAACGCGTGGGCGATCCTTATCCAGTGCCAGCATGATAGCGCCGAAAGTTGTCTGCATCTGAGTATGCTTGTAAATGTTGTTAAGCAGAACTTTGGGTATTACTCCGCGTTTGAGCTCAATGACTACGCGGATACCTTCGCTGCTGGATTCGTCACGGATGTCGGAGATGTCTTCCAGTATCTTCCCTTGTGCCAGTCGAAGTATATCCTCCACAAGATTTGCCTTGTTCACCGTATAAGGCAATTCAGTGATGATAATGCGAGGCTTGTTGCCTTCGTCGTCTATGTAGGCTTTGCCGCGCAGGCGCATTAGGCCCCGGCCGGTCCGGTACATTTGCGCGATAGGTGTCGTACCACAGATCACTCCTCCTGTCGGAAAGTCAGGTCCCTTTATGTGTTCCATCAGGTCATCCACTGTCGCATCGTGATTGTCGATAAGGTGGACAATGGCATTGATTAGTTCAGCAAGATTATGAGGCGGGATATTTGTTGCCATGCCGACAGCGATACCCGTTGATCCGTTGAGCAACAGGTTTGGAAATTTTGCCGGCAGTACGAGTGGCTGTTGCAGGGATCCGTCGTAATTGGGTCCGAAGTTGACAGTGTTTTTGTCAATGTCGGCCAGTAGGTGTTCCGCGAGGAGATCCATGCGGACCTCCGTATATCGCATGGCGGCAGGGGCGTCGCCATCAATGGATCCGAAGTTACCTTGTCCGTCGACCAACGGGTAGCGCATAGAGAAGTCCTGTGCCATTCGGACCATTGTGTGGTATACCGCAGTGTCGCCATGTGGGTGATACTTACCTATAGTGTCACCCACAACGCGAGCTGATTTCTTGTAGGGTTTGCTGTGCGTGTTGCCTAGTTCCCGCATTGCGAACAGTACGCGTCGGTGCACTGGTTTCAGTCCATCTCTTGCGTCCGGCAACGCGCGACTGACGATGACGCTCATTGAGTAGTCGATGAACGATACGCGCATCTCCTCTTCAATGTTGATATCATCAACGCGTTCGACGGGTTGTTCTTGGTTTTCTTCTGTCATTAGATATCCAGGTTCTTTACGTTCAGCGCATTGTCATAAATAAACTGTCTTCTCGGCTCGACCTCGGCACCCATCAGGATGTCGAATGTCTGGTCACTTGACGTGCGACTTTCCAGCGTCACTCGCAGAAGCTTGCGGGTTGCCGGATCCATTGTTGTGTCAAACAGCTGGTCTGGATTCATTTCGCCGAGACCTTTGTATCGGTTTATTGTCAACCCTCTCCGTCCAATGTCACGAACCGCGTTCAACAGCTCGGGCAGGGAGAAGACTGGTGTATTGGACTTGTCGACGGAAAGCAAATTGCCGATCGGTTTGTCTGATGCCATGTATTGGTCTACGGAAAAGCCCTTCTTTGCAAGGCCGGCCACCAGTCGGCTCAAGGATTCCGAGACGTATATTTCGACCCACCTGAACGCAGATTGAGATTCATTGTTTTCGGCGCCTTCCGAGAATATTTCCATCTGTGTTCCTGTTCGGCGTTCAACGTCCTCACGAAACTGCTTGAGTTCAGCATCGGTATATATGAAGTGCTGTTCTGTTTCGTTGGCGACGGTCACGAGGTACTTGGGAAAGCGTCCTGTCTCTGGATGCTTGCGTTGCAGGAACTCCTGGAATGGTATGCCTTTACGGGTGAAGTTGTGTGAAACATGTTCCATTCTGGTTAGTGTGTCGAGAATGCTTTTGAGCTCACGGCCGTGGAGTTTTTCGGTACCGTATTCGAATGTTATGTCATCGGTGCCGAACTCGAGCAGTTTGCGCGTCAATTGCTGGTCAGATTCGATGTATTCCTCGTGTTTCTTCTTCGTGATTTTGTAGAGAGGCGGCTGGGCGAGATAGATATAGCCTCGGTCGATCAGTTGGGGCATCTGGCGATAAAAGAAAGTAAGGAGCAGTGTGCGGATGTGGGCGCCATCAACATCCGCGTCGGTCATGATGATAATCTTGTGATATTTCACCTTGGTAATATCAAATTCGTCGTCGCCTATGCCGGCTCCTATCGCAGTGATCAGTGCCCGAATCTCTCTGTTGTTCAGGATCTTGTCCAGGCGGGCCTTCTCAACGTTGAGCACTTTGCCGCGCAATGGAAGTATCGCCTGGAACTCGCGCTTTCGGCCCTGTTTGGCTGAACCGCCTGCACTGTCGCCCTCGACGATATATAGTTCGCACTGTTCTGGGTCGCGGGATGAGCAGGTGGCGAGCTTGCCTGCAAGCGAGGCGCCATCAAGCGCGCCCTTCTTCCGCGTGAGATCGCGTGCCTTTCGTGCTGCGGCTCGTGCGCGGGCCGCAACCAGAGCTTTGTTCACGATTCGTTTAGCGACGGACGGATGCTCTTCAAGGAAATTGCCGAGTTGTTCGTTAACGATGGATTCGACTATTCCCTGTACTTCGCTGTTGCCCAGCTTTGTTTTTGTTTGCCCTTCGAACTGCGGATTCGGAAGCTTCACGCTGACAATGGCCGTCAGACCTTCTCTGATATCGTCGCCGCTCATCATTTCCTTATCTTCCTTAATGAGTTTGTTCGCTTTGCCGTAGGTGTTGATTGTGCGTGTGAGGGCAGATCGGAAGCCGCTGAGATGTGTACCACCTTCTATTGTGTTGATATTGTTCGCGAAGCAGGACACACTGTCCGTGTATGCGTCTGTGTACTGCATGGCAATGTCCACGTGGACGTTGTCGCGCTCGCTCTCGAACGAGATGACATTGGGATGCATTGCCGTGCGGTTGCGATTGAGGTGCTGGACAAATTCGACTATGCCGCCCTTGAAGCAGAATGTCTCTTCTTTAGCCGACTCCTCCATTGCAAGCTTGAGCTCGATGCCCTTGTTGAGGAACGCCATTTCACGAATACGATTGGAGAGAACGTCCCATTCAAACTGGGTTGTCGAAAAGATTGTTGCGTCAGGGAGGAACGTTATCTTTGTGCCAGTGCTATTTGATTTGCCGATGGTCTCCAGTTTAGAGGCGGTCTTACCTTGCTCGAATCGCTGGTGATACACCTTGTTGTCGCGTCTTATTTCCACTTCTAACCATTCGCTGAGCGCGTTCACGCATGATACGCCCACGCCGTGCAAGCCGCCCGATACCTTGTAACTATCGTTGTCGAATTTGCCGCCGGCATGGAGTGTCGTGAGAACGACTTCTACCGCGGGTTTTTTTTCAGTGGCGTGGATGTCCACGGGAATGCCGCGACCGTTATCAGTGATTGTAACTGATCCGTCGGAGTTGATTGTTACGTGGATTCGATCGCAGTGACCGGCTAGTGCTTCATCAATGCTGTTGTCCATGACTTCGTAAACGCAGTGGTGAAGTCCACGCGTAGAGGTGTCGCCGATGTACATGGCGGGACGCAACCGGACAGCTTCAATGCCATCCAGAACGACAATTTTAGTGGCGTCGTATTTTGCGCCTTCTTTAGGCTTTGACATACAAGAATCCCTTCCCCCTTAAAAGCCTTATTTTAAGCAAATATCGTCCATTAAATCAAGGAGTATTGCTGTAAAAAAAAGAAAAAAACACCTGTAAACAGCCTCGAAAACGGCATTTTGGGATATATGTGCACAATGAGCAGAAAAGAGGCCGTTTCAATGCGCCGGAATGCGACGTTTAACATGGTCTCAGCGGACGTTTTGGACAGGTTGCAAGGTCAAGGATTGGTGGTCAATCTGTTAAGTTGTATGTGAATTATCTTTTTGACAAAATGCCCATGATAGATAAAGAAGTATTTGCAAAGTTCTATTCAAAGATGAAAAGGAGGGGATATGTACAGTGCGTCCGACCTGAGAAAAGGGCTTAAGGTGGAAGTAGATGGTGTTCCGTATATTATCACGGAATTCAATTTCATGAAACCCGGCAAGGGACAGGCAGTATATAACTGTCGGCTCAAGAACATGATAACCGGCGCGACGTTATCAAAAACGTATCGTTCCAATGATAAAATTGACGCTCCTCAAATTGGCCAGAAGACTTTGAAGTATTCATATCAGGAGGCCGATCATTATGTGTTTATGGATGATAATTACGAGCAGATTTTGATCAGCGCTGAAGTGCTGGGAGAATCAAGATTCTTTTTGGTTGAGGACATATCGGTTGATGTTCTGTTCCATAACGATAGTCCAGTGGAAGCGGTTCTGCCTAATTTTGTTGACAAGAAAATTATTTATACTGAGCCTGGTGCACGCGGGAATACGTCAACGAATGTGCAGAAACCAGCTACGCTTGAGGGCGGTTATGAGATACAGGTGCCTCTTTTTGTGAATCAGGGCGATATTATCAGAATAGACACGCGCACAGGTAAATATGCTGATAGAGCTTCCCGGAAATGACAGTAAGGTTGGCCTGTAATGAGGATATCTGACGATATATCGGTGCTTAGAATCAGGAGCAAGGCACTGCAATGTGTTCGCAGATTCTTTTCTGATCGGGGCTTTATTGAAGTGGAAACTCCTGTCCGAATTCCTGTGCCCGCTCTTGAACTTCATATTGACGCGGAGGAATCAGGTGATTGGTATCTTCGTACTTCACCGGAACTGCACATGAAACGGCTGATGGCGGAAGGCTGTGACAGGATTTTCCAGATAGGTGCCTGTTTCAGGCGTGGTGAGCGTGGCCGTCTGCACAGTCCTGAACACACGATGCTGGAATGGTATCGGCGTGACGCCGATTATATGGACATGCTTGTGGATACCAAGGCGCTCATGGCGTTTGTGTTCAGTGAAGTCATCGGCAGTACCATGCTTGAATATGCGGGGAGAAAAATAGAAATAATGCCGGTCTGGGAATGTTTTACCGTGGAAGACGCGTATCTCAGATTTGCGGGCTGGAATCCTGTTGCACAATTTGATCCGGATCGTTTTGACGTGGATCTGGCGGAAAAAATAGAACCCCAGCTTTTTCTGGATATGCCGGTTGTCCTGAAGGACTACCCGGTCGAAGCGGCGGCCCTGGCACGATGTAAACCGGGGAACAGGGCCGTGGCGGAGCGTTGGGAGTTATATATTGGCGGACTTGAGCTGGCTAACGCTTTCAGTGAGCTTATTGATCCTGGTGAACAGAGGAAAAGATTTGAGATATGCGCTGAGAAACGCAGAAACATGGGAAAGGATGCATATTCTATGGATGCAGAGTTTTTGTCGGCGTTGGAAAAAGGAATGCCGCCTTGTGGCGGAGTGGCGCTTGGAATTGACCGTTTGATAATGTTATTAAGTGGTGCAATAGAGATTGATAAGGTGCGGGCTTTCTGTATATAGTTGCCAAGTTGGTAGCGGCTCTTGATGGATTGGAATAATAGTTTTTTGGAGGAGCGATTAATGAGAAAAGGCTCTATTTTAATGGCCATGGTTCTGGTGGCGGTATTGGTTGTATATACGGTTCAGCCGGTGCAAGGGCAGGAGTTTTCGCACAGAGCCTGCCGTGTGCCTGGTGACGTTAATATTCCAATTTGCGCGTTCAGTTTTGGTTATGTGGCGGAGAGTCAGTTCGACAAATATGGTGAGAGCGCATTTCTGGAGGTTGACGCGAACTGGGCGTTTGCCTATTTCTGGAATGTCTTAGCTGGCGGCAATGTCGATCTAAACGCCAGGTATACCAGTATAATGTTCATGGATTCAGCGGGCCTGAACCTGCCTGGGCAGGCGGCGATCCTTGCATTGAACGCTGGTTGGACGCGACATTATGCGGATGGCACGGAATTGCAGGTGCGGATTGTTCCGGGGATATATCCTGATATCGGCGAAATTGATTTTGATGTTCTGCTGATGCCTGTTTCATGCGTAGTGGTTAAACCTTTGATGCGAGGTCTTTCTGGTATTGGCGGATTGGAGGTGCGTCCGGCCTTTGAGATGAAGGTCATGCCGATAATCGGAGTCAGGTGGCTGATAAGTGATTCAATGAGATTGGATGCGTGTATACCTGAGAGCAGGTTTGTGTATCTGGTGGACAGCCGATGGCGCGGTTACGCCGGGTTCGACTGGCGGAATACTTCTTTTGATTTACGTGGGAAAATACCAGATGAGCGAGAGCAGATCACGGTAGAAGACTTCAGGCTTTATGGTGGAGTCGCGTACAGGACATCTGAACAGGTACAGTTTGCGGCTGAGCTCGGCACTGCATTTGGGAGAAGTGTTCAGTTCGACGAAAAGGCCGGCGGCATGGATGACAACGTTGATGTTGATCCGCAGATATTCGTACGATTTGGTGTGAGCAGTGGCTTCTGATGTCTTATCATGTTTATCCTGTAATCCTGTCAAAAGTCTTTCGTGGTAAAGAATCCCTTTTCGCGTCAGTTCTTTGCGCACAGCTTTTCTATCAGGCGTTTCAGTTTTAAAACACCTTCACCTGTAAGCGCTGATACGGCGGCAGGGCTGGTGTTCGTTTTTTTTCTGAATTTGGTCAGATTGTTTTTGCTTTCGGGAAGATCCATTTTGTTTGCGACAATTATGGAAGGTTTATCTAAAATATCTTGTTTGTGCAGACGCAGTTCTTCCTGCAGGTTAAGATAATTGTCCCAGGGGAGTTTTCCGTCCATTCCGGACATATCTATTACAAAAATCAGACAAGATGATCTTTCGATATGCCTGAGGAATGCGTGACCGAGTCCGGCACCTTTGTGAGCATTTTCTATCAATCCGGGAATATCGGCGATAGTCGTTGTGAGATGATTTGTCAGTGACATGGTTCCGATTATCGGGTTCAGCGTTGTAAACGGGTAGGCGGCTATTTTCGGATGGGCATCGGTCAATTTTGAAAGCAAGGATGATTTGCCGGCATTAGGGAATCCTACCAGTCCTATATCCGCGACAAGTTTGAGATCCAGGCGTAGTGTGGCCAATTTGCCCGGTTCTCCGTCGGAATGCTGTCGGGGTGCGCGGTTGGTTGATGTTTTCCAGTGTATATTGCCGCGTCCTCCTTTGCCGCCGCACAGGGCCATGAATTCAGAGTTATGGTCGACAAGGTCTGCTAAAAGTTCTCCTGTTTCTTCGTCACGCACTTCGGTGCCGCATGGCACCTTGATTATCAGATCTTTTCCATTCTTGCCGTGTTGTTGTTTACCTTTGCCGTGTTCGGCATTCTTCGCGTATTGCTCCGGCGCGTAATGGAGATGGATCAATGATGTAACATCCTTATGGGCTCTCAGTATTACATGCCCGCCTTTGCCGCCATCGCCGCCATCGGGTCCGCCTTTTGGAACGCATTTCTCACGGCGGAAGCTGGTGATACCGTTACCGCCATCTCCTGATTTTGCGCGTATTGCAACGGAGTCGACAAATAATCGTGATTTCATAGAAAAAAATTCTGGTAATAGTGCTTTTTACAGGTCGTCGGTGTTGAATCAAAGAATACGAATATCTACAGGACATTCTCGATCTTGAGTACGGTCAATTCCTGTCGATGGCCCTTTTTGCGAGAATAGCCTTTACGTCGTTTCTTTTTGAAAGAGATAACCTTGGTGCCGCGGATATGTTCAAGAACAGTTGATGTGACTTTGGCGTTCTTAAGGAGAGGATCGCCTATCTTTAGTTTCTTTCCATCCGACAGGGCCAGAACGGTATCAATTGTTATTTTTGAGCCTACTTCGGCATCCAAGCGTTCAACCCGTAGTGTATCATTGGGTTTCACTCGGTACTGTTTACTGCCGGTCTCTATTACAGCATATGACTGCATGGCACATTAACCTTTCTTTCGAAATCGAATTCGTGACACTAAAGCATTTTGGGCATTCGTGTCAAGTGTTCTATGTAAAAAGTTATCCCCTTGTTCTTCCGCCCGTGAGAGAGCGTTTTGACCATGAAGAGCCCCGGGCTTTGCCTGTATTACAGATCGCAGATCGCAGATTACAGATTACAGATTGCAGATTGCAGATTGCAGATTTACCACCTGTGGCGGGGAGGTTGCTATTCCAGCCTTACGCGTGCCCGGAAGAAGGATTGCGGATTTACTGTGTTGGTGTAACTTACCGTCTGATCCATGCCAGGAATGTTCGTGTAGTCGGGTACACCGGTCCACGCGCCCAGTTCCAGATTGGTATTGTTCTCGAGCGAATAGAGCCTGTTATACCCACCGTAATGATTCGTGCCCGGCTCAAATGCCGGAAACATAACCGCCAGCTTCCCGTTTGTGTAGCCTATGTATAACATGAATAAACTCTTCCCGCTCGTCGGACATGTGCCGGCTATGTATTCGCTTTCATTGTCTATGCCGTCTTCGTCCCAATCCTCGGATGGACCACCATTTGAAATATTCGTACCACCGAAATATGAAATCTCCCAGTTGTCCGACATGCCGTCAGCATCATCGTCAGGCGGCGGTCCGGGTTGTTTCCTTGAAGCTTCTGGTAAGACACGTTGTCGCTTAACCCGCCACGAACCTGTGCGAACAGTTCATTCCATAGATCCATCTGGCTGTCGCCGGTAGGCTCGCCGGCGTTGATCGTGTCCCAGTCCTCCTGATTACCGCCAAAGTATCTGGCTGCGAACGACTGCTGTGTGCGTTCGGCCATATTGTACTGGCCCCAATATAAACCATTCAGGTACAGATGCACGAATCTGCCGTGCCCCACCGGTTTCCCCATGGCCAATTGTGTGTGACGCATATACTCATCAATGATGTATTGGGTATTAGCGCCACCCCAGTTGTTATAACCGTCGTTAGCACCGGCACGAAGAATGAGTGTATCAAAACTGTTGATCGCAGTTTTTGCAGTAAACAAAGGAAAGTCCAACTTGCCGACGCCGTACATTTGTTTGAACAGTATGCGGAACGTCTTTTTTCTTGACAGATCCATACTGCGGAATGCTCCGCCATAGATGCGTAGTCCTGCGTTAAGCTGGAAATCTTTGTCATTCGCCGGATCTATCCATTCAATAGATACTGGACGTTCCCATGCTTCTCCCTCGGCACCTGGGTTCGCGTATATACCGGTCGCAGCGCTGAATAAATTGTCCACGTGAGTCACAATAGAGATGGTTGGAAGAGATAACAGCGCGTCTATTATGATGTTGCTGTAGGCGGGATTGTTTACAACTTCCGGATCCATCTCGTAGTCGGCAACGGTTCCATTCCAATTATTCGGGAATCCTGCAGGATCAGCAGGCTGTTCCAGAACTTTTCCCAGAAATATGTACGTATGCGTATCGATATCCGTTGGCTGATAACCAAACTTGAACGCGCGCGCCCGCAAAATAGTTGTATTGGTGATCGTCAAAGGGAACCCGTTAGTGTAGATGGCGTTATTTGTAGTTGGCTCACTGCCATCCAGCGTGTAGTAAATTGTTGCTTCTTCCGTAATGCTGGTAATGGATGCCTGAAAACTGTTTGTATAGAAGCCGCGATCAGGATCGAACTTCGTGTCGGCCACAAACTCCATGAACCCGAGTCCATTGCTTGAGCCGGGAGTCGAATTGGTAAAGTACCCAAATCCGCCATACACATTCGTGCAGGCCCCGAACGAAATGTCCGTCTTCTGCGACGGATATTGAGGACCAAATGCATGCTCTATTGCTTCACCGTCCGGCCGGACAAGTCCGAGATATTCGCCATCCGCGTCAAGTTTGAAGTTGGTGTGGAGCTCCTTGCCTGATTGAGCGCGATTTTTATTGGACGCAAATATGACAAGGAAGGTACCTGATGCCAGATTGGTGCTGGGGAAAGTCCACTTGTCAAGGATGCCGGCGTTGTCCGTCAGATGCCAGCCGTTGAGGTTTACTGCGTTGGAAGAAATGTTCTGGAGTTCAATCCAGTCAGTGTATTCAAGATCTTCATCCGGCAATGTGCTGTTACCGCCCGCTGAGAACTCGTTGATCACAACATCCTGCGCGTGACTGGCGCATGTAGTAATCACGATAGCCGCAAGAATTATACAAATTGGATTTTTATAAGATGACTGCATAATGCATTCCGCACGGTTATTATAGTCAATTAAAAGGTCAAAACTCAAGAAGACATTGCAGCCGGTTTCAAATGTCTGGGTAACCTTATTATTGCGGCACAGCGCGTGAAACATTAGGGTTCTATGTTTTTTCTTGTGTTTGGGTTCTAATGAAACTAAGAAAGCAAGATGCGGAATATCCATTGATTGTCTTGTGATTCGAAAGGTGAGAAATGCCCGTGCCTGACAAAAGTATTCTTTATTACAGCACCAACGCGTCTGTCGAAGGTTCGGGCAGGCCTCTGCAAAAGGTCGGCTTCCGAGATGCCCTGTTTATGGGGCAGGCTCCGGATGAAGGGCTTTTCATGCCGGATTGTCTGCCGTTGATTGACAGGGATATGATTCTTGGTTTGCGCGATAAGCCGTATTCGAGAGTGGCTTATGACATTTTACGATTGTTTCTTCACGATGAAGTGGATGACAGCGACCTGCTTCGTATCGTAGAACACGTTTATGATTTTGACGTTCCCATTGAAAAGCTGGATGAAGAAACGTTCCTGTTGCGGCTTGACCAAGGGCCGACGGCTTCATTCAAGGATTTTGCGGCGCGCATGATGGCGGAGCTGATGAAGTGTCTGAAGCCGGCATGCGGCAAAACAACTATATTGGTTGCCACTTCAGGAGATACCGGGAGTGCGATAGGTGAGGCCTACCGTGAACTTGAGGGGTTTGATGTCCGTATTATTTATCCCAGAGATGAAGTCAGCAGTATTCAGAGACAGCAGTTGGACACTATTGGCGCCAATGTCAGATCGGCGGCTGTTGACGGAAAATTCGATGACTGTCAAAGGCTTGTTAAACAGGCGTTTTCTGATCCGGATCTGGCGGGGTTGAATTTGACCTCGGCCAATTCGATTAACATAGGCAGGATTCTGCCGCAGATCGTCTATTATTTTTACGCTTACGCGAATATAGCGGAAAATTTTGAACCGGTGATTTTTTCTGTTCCATCAGGAAATTTTGGCAACTCGCTGGGTTGTGAGTTTGCCAGGAGAATGGGATTGCCGGTGGAAAGACTTGTTATTGCTACCAATGCCAACGATGAATTCCCTGAGTTTCTTAAGAGTGGTGCTTATAGAAAAGTTGATCCTGCCCGTGCTTGTCTGTCGAATGCGATGAATGTCGGGAATCCAAGTAATCTTGCCAGATATTTTAATCTGTATGGCGGACATATTGATAAGGAAGGAATTGTTCACAGTGTTCCGGATGTTGATGAGATGCGCAGGCATTTATATTCCATTTCAATAAGTGATGAGGAAACGTTGGCGACTATAAATGAAGTGTATAGGCGGTATGACAGTATAATTGAGCCGCATGGCGCTGTCGGGTTTGCGGCATTGTCGCGATTGGATCGCGCCGGCAGGAAATCCATTTGTCTGGAAACCGCGGCTCCGGGCAAATTTGCCGATCTGATAAAAAGAGAGCTTGGCGTCGAGCCGTTTTTTTCGGATCATATGCGGGATGTGCTCACGAAGAAGGGCCAGTGTGACCATATCGGCAAGGACTATGACGGTTTCAAGAAATATCTTTTGGAAACACTTTTGAAATAAACATTGTGTTGATGTGTTGGCATTGGGGAAGGTGGTTTTAATGAAATGGACGAAGGTTTTCGCGCCGGCAACGATAGGTAATATCGGACCTGGCTTTGACGTGCTTGGACTGGCCGTGAAGGGCATTGGCGATACTGTCACGGCAAGACGGACCAGGCGTGGTGGTGTGAAAATCGCTTCTGTTACCGGAGATAATTCTGTTGGCAGTGATTCGCGCAAGAATACTGCCGGCATAGCCGCGGCTGAAGTGCTGAATATTCTCGGTGTAAAAGGCGGTATTGAAATGAATCTGCACAAAGGTATACCGGCTGGTTCTGGGCTTGGTTCCAGTGCCGCGTCTGCCGCGGCGGGCGCTTTTGCCGCTAATGCTCTTTACGGGAACAGTTTGAGCAAGGAGGATTTGATTCTGCCGGCTACCAAGGCTGAAGAGGTGGTGTCTGGCGGTTTTTTTGCCGACAACACCGCGCCCGCGCTGTTGGGCGGCGCTACAGTTACCAGATCATGTGTTCCGCTTGATGTTACGAGGATAGGTTCAATTGACAAAATGAAGATGGTGCTTGTGATGCCTGATATAAGAATATTAACGAGGGATGCCAGGCGGATACTGCCGAAGCACGTTAAAATGGAAGACTTTGTAAGTAACATGGCGAATTCCTGTCTTATCGCGGCGGCGTTCGCGGGAAATAACTACGGACTATTCGCCAGAAGCCTTCAGGATGTTGTGATTGAACCTGTAAGGGCAAAGTTGATTAAAGGGTTCAAGCAGGTCAAAGAAGTTGCTCTGGCGGCTGGTGCTGACGGTATGGCTATTTCGGGGTCAGGTCCAACGGTGTTCGCGATTACCAACAGCATGCGCAAAGCACGCACAATTGAAGACGCGATGGTAAGGGTTTTCAAACAGCATGGTGTTGTTTCTTCCAGCTTGATAACAGGTGTCGATCCGGTAGGAACCAGGATTGTACGTTGAGGAAAAGGGGAAAGTCGTACCACGGAGTTCACGGAGGCACCCTACTTCGCTGATAAGCTACGAAGGGCAGGCGGAGGAGAAAGAAGAGAAGAGAGTTGATTTAATTTAGAAACAAATGTTTCAAAAATTAAATCAACAACCCGTAAGGGTGTTATTGTCTCCGGGCACTCGAGGCGGGGACGCCGGGTGGTAAGAAGAAAGATATTTACCACGGAGTTTAGAGGGTTTTTTCTATTACATCGGTCATGCCTTGAATGAAGTTCGTGATGCCGAACTTTTCGGCATGCGCGCGGATAACGGACGGGTCCCACTTGATTGAAGCGCATTTATCCACGGCAGTCAGAAGACATTGTTCGGTCTGTTCCTCAAAGAATATTCCTGATGTGTTCGCGATAACGCTTTCAAGCGCGCCGCCCTTGCCGTAAGCCACAACAGGTTTGCCGCATGCCTGTGCTTCAAGCGGTACAAGTCCGAAATCTTCTTCGCCGGGAAAGATAAGCATTCTGCAGTTGCGGTACAGGCTGGTGATTTTATCGTCTGATTGCCAGCCGAGAAATTCTATATTGGGTGCTGCAATGGCGCGCAGTTTTTCCAGTTCGCCGCCGGTTCCGACGATTTTCAAGCGGGTGCCTGATCGTGAGTATGCTTTTACCGCCAGATCAATCCGCTTGTATGGTACGAGGGCGGAAACGATAAGGTCGAAATTTTCGTGTTTATCGGATATGGAGAAACGGCTGGTATCTATGGGCGGATAAACAATGTCCGATTCACGTCCGTAAAAAGTTTTTATACGGGTTTGGACATGTTTACTTATGGCCACGAAACGATCGACGCGTGCGGATGTTTTTCGATCCCACGTTTGTAATGCCTTAAGGAACGGTTTGGCAATAACTGCTTTGATCGGGTTATGGCCGAAGTATTCGTCATAAAACACCCAGGCATAACGCATTGGTGTAAAGCAATAACATATATGTTTGGTTTCCGGTTTCACGCGCACCGCTTTAGCGGTGCAATGGCTTGTGCTTATCATGAGATCAGCTTGCGGAGCGTGCATTTGACTAACGGCGTGGGGAAAAAAAGGAAGAAAGTATCGATAATATTTCAATATACCCGGAACATTCTGAAGCCATGATGTATGAATGTCGTGTGAATTTATAATTTCGGATATAGCGGCATGATTATGAATAAGCGTGAAAACAGGCGCAGATGGAAATCCTTCACACAGGATTTCAAGGACTCGTTCTCCGCCGCGCATGCCGGTCAACCAGTCATGACTGAGCACCACATTTAATTTACGCCATTTTTCAGGAAAGCTGTTCATATATTTCAAGAGTTTCTTTAGCTGTCTGATGCCATGTGAATTTTTTTGCCTGTTCCAGTCCTTTTGCTGACATTTCACGGGCAAGTTCCGGCTTGCTCAGAATTTCGACCATTTTTGATGCTATACCGTCTGTATCGTTGTAATCCACCAAAATGGCGGCATTACCCGCGACTTCAGGAAGCGATGCGGCATTACTGCATAATACAGGAGTGCCGCAGGCCATTGCTTCAGCGACCTGCAGGCCGAATCCTTCATACATGGAAAGGTGCACCAGAAGATCTGCCTGCTGATACGCTGAAACCGGACTACTGTCCTGCATATACCCCGTCCATTCTATGGAATCTTTTACGCCAAGTTTTTCGGCTGTTTGCATTGGCTCCGGGTAACGTTTGTCTGGCGGCCCGATGATCCGTAATTTCAGCGGGATGTTGGTCAGGCTTTTCGCCTTCGCGTAAGCCTTGATAAGGCCGGAAAGATTCTTGTACGGGTCGCTTCTTCCGACATACAGGATTGTCTTTGTGGGAGTATCATAGTTTCTTGTTTCCGGCGGGCGGAATTGACTGGAAACACCGCAGTATATTGTTCTAACTTTTTTAGTTTCGGAATCAGGGATGTGGAGATGTGATATGATGTCATTTCTGGACGCGTTGCTGTCCGTGGTGATAATGTCTGATCGCGCACCAACTTCCAGCATCAGTCTGCGGTAGATTGGGTAGAGTCTACTCTTTTTTGATTTTGGCGCGTGATGAGGGAATATCATCGGTATCACGTCGTGTACTGTTGTTACGCATCTTATTTGTCCCGCTCTTCTTCTTGGAAAGGCGAGAAAAGGAATCATGTAGTTCGTCGAGTGATATATGTGCGTTCCCTGTCGCTTCAGCAAGCCGGGCATAAGCAACTGATTGGATGGTGAGAAGACACCATAAGGAAGAAGGTGTGCCGAAAAATTGGGCGATGAAATTATGTTGGTTTCGGATATGGTGTTCTTGAGGATCGACGCGTCGCTAAATAATAGAGTATAGCGATTAACCTTATCCAAGGCGGCCAAATGCCGTATCAGTTCTCTTGTATATATTCCCACGCCCGAAATCTCCTTGAATATCCATCTGGCGTCTATTGTGATATTCATTTGCACACCTTCTCGTAGATCTGCCACGTTTCGAGCGCGGTTTTTGTCCATGAATAATTCGATGCCTGTTCAATGCCTTTTGTTATGAGCTGTTGGCGGAAGCTGGTATCGGAGATTATTTTCATAATTGCTGTGACCCAGGGGTCAGGCTCGAATTCATCAACGAACACCGCGGCTGAACCTAGTATTTCGGTTAGAGAGCCGGCGTTGGAAGAAATTACGGGAGTACCGCAGGCCATGGCTTCGAGCGGGGGCAGGCCGAAGCCTTCGTAGAGCGAGGGGAAGATGAAGAGCGCCGCGCCGGAGTAAAGGGCAGGAAGGTCGCGTTCGGGAATTTCGCCGGTGAGGATGACGGAGTTTTGCAGGCGGCATTGGCGCAGGG
>JAQBFJ010000147.1:0-4449 GCA_032123435.1 Verrucomicrobiota bacterium | reverse complement strand
ATTCTATGATCTTGAGTGTCACGCGATCAAGATATCGTCGGCGTAGATGGTTTGCTGAAGAGTAAGATTGCGTTCGATTACCTTAATCTCAATCGGCCAGCCGTGAGGTCATGATAATAATACTATGGAATCCTCAGATCGAGACCCACGGCTTGTGACGGAATCGATACGGGCACATTCTATGGCCACAATAAACGGTTGCGCTTGATTCTAGGCCCATTCCCATTGGTGTTAGAGAAATTCGGTGGTGTCTGACCAAGTATGCGAGATGCATGTGCGACTGATTTTTCCTTAAGTAATTGAAAAAATCCACGAAAACAATGTATTTTTTTGTCCCGTCGTGATAAAGTATGTGCAATATTCTTGAACATAATGCGCATACTTTATCAGGGGGCCAGTAATGAGGGACGAACGGATTCTGAAGAGCTTTCGAGCCAGGAGAGTATTGACCGTGGAAGAGCTTACCCGTCTTCTAGAAAGCTCCGCGGTTACTGCCCGAAGGCGCTTGAAGCAATGGAATGCCTACACAAGCATTAACAGGAACGGGCGTTATTATGTCCTTCCCGAGGTCGCGGAGTTCGACGAGAAGGGTTTGTGGAACCACCATATGATTTTCTTCTCGAGACATGGGAATCTTCGCAAGACGATTGTACAATTGATCAAGGAGTCTGAAGCAGGTCTTAGCGCCCGCGAAATCAGCGAACGGGTCGGACTTCGAGCAAACAGTTCCTTCCTTTCCGGGTTTCGAGATGTTTCTGGAATACGTCGAGAAAGGCAGCAGGGCAGGTATATATATTTTTCTGAAGAGGAGGATTTCTACCTCAGACAGAAGGAACACCGAGAGCAGCTACTAACAAGGGAAGTAAGACAAATGCCTCCGGACGCAGATGCTGTTCTTATCCTTGTGGATCGAATCAAACACCCAGAGGCTTCCATTGAACAATGTGCTCGGAGGCTACAGAAGAAGATGACCCATATCCGCGTTGAAGCCGTCTATGCTCTTCTCGAGTATCATGGGCTGTTAAAAAAAACGCCGGATATGCCCTCGTAACGGCCCTGAAGCAGCACCTGGATCGTCTGATAGATACTACTTCCCCCAAGGCGATGTTTCCCGATTTGCCCACCCTTCGGTTTGAGCCCAGCATCGACACATGTCCGGATTGTGTCCAAAGGTTGACCGTAGCAAAGACTCGAACCAAGACCGTTGCCACCTTGGCCATCGGAAGATTTCGCGCCCATGAAATCATGCGAGGATGCAAGCATTGTGAGAACCCTACCACCTATCGTTCCGAGGGGCTTCTCAGGCTCGCAGCTCATCGGTGCAACTTCGGCTATGACGTATTGGTGCACGTAGGCATCTCCATCTTCATTCGTTACCGGTCTGAGACAGAAATCCGCCTGGAGTTGGAACGGTACAATGTCCCCATATCCCCAAGTGAGATCGCGTATCTGGCCAAGAAGTTCATTGTCTACCTTGCACTGGCTCACAGAGAAAGCAGGGCGAGGATCCGCAATTTCATGAATCGACAAGGTGGCTATATCTTGCATCTTGATGGCACCTGTGAAGGAGATAGTCCCCATCTGATGACCGGCCTGGATGGGATGAGTGAAATCGTATTGGAGAACGTCAAGCTGCCTTCGGAAAAGGCGGACAAGATCATACCTTTCCTTCGTGATATCAAGAAGATTTATGGTAATCCCCGTGCTTTGGTTCACGATATGGGGGCGGGCATTTTGAACGCTGTCAGAGAAGTGTTCCCGGATACTCCGGACTATATCTGCCATTTTCATTTTTTGCGAGACATCGGCAACGACCTTTTGGGAAAAGAATACGACAAGCTTAGAGCTCGCCTACGAAAGCATGGTATCCAAGGCGCGTTGCGTAAGAGAGCACGAGAGTTCAAGCAGGTCATCGACACCAATTCGTCCCTGGCGGATGCCTTCCAATCCAGTCTAAGAATGAAAAGACTGCGGGGTCCATGCGTTGGACAAATGCCGCTTGTCACTGCCTACAGTCTTGTCCTATGGGCGTTGGAGGGCAAGACGGAAGGACAGGGATATGGTTTCCCCTTTGATCAGGCTCATCTGGCTTTCTATGAAAGACTGGGCGTCATCTACGCTACGCTCAATAAGGTCAACCAGATAAAGCTGAGAAAGGATAGGCGAGACAATAAACCCTACGTCAAGATCATAAGAGATCTGTACACCACCATGAACGACGCAGTTGTTGCCAAAGCAGTTACGGAAATCCGTAAAAGAATCGCCGTCTTTGACAGGCTCCGTCAGGCGATGCGTATTGCCCTGCCAGATGGACATTCCGGCCTCAATGATGATGGGGAGCAAACCGATATCCACTCCATTGAAAGCAGGGTCAAGAAGTTCCATCACTGGCTATCCCACGAAAAGACCTTGTCGAAAAAGGATGACTACAAAAGCATGATCGCCCAGATTGACAAGTACGGGGACAAACTCTTCGCGGATCCGATCATCGTGAACACCCCACACGGACAAATAACCATCCAGCCCCAGAGAACAAACAATGTGCTCGAACGATTCTTCAGAGACATGAAGCGGGGGTACAGAAGGACAAGGGGGACGAACTCACTGAACAAAACAATCAAAGCTATGCTGGCCGACACACCTCTGATCAAGAATCTCCAAAACGAACACTACGTGAAGATCATCCTCAACGGAACAACCTCTCTCGAACAGCGATTTGCGCAGATCGATGCCAACACCGTACGTCAAGAACTACTCAAATCCAAATCAGACCAAGATCTTGTATATCCATGGATAAAGCGACTCATCAAAAATCCGCACTTCATCCGTGATCTCAGCGCCACTTTTGCTCGTTCACCGGCTTCCCGCAACCGTTTATTGTGGCCATAGTTGTCGAGTGCCTCCTTCTTCATCCAATCCTCCTTGAAATCAACAGCTTGCTCGAAAATCCGGGTCCCCAAGGTAGTATAGATTGAAAACAGATTCACGGTCAGGGATTTGAGCAACGTATCTGCAGCGTACGGATCAATGAGCCTCTTGCCTGCGGCGTGCCCGTATATCACCCAGCGGCCCAGGGGCCTTATGACTTTCGGATCTGTCTCAAGCGTGGGTCCGCCAACACTATTGAGACAAACATCGACCCCTTTATTGCCCGTGAGTCTCAGGACTTCTTCCACATAATCCGTGGTTCGGTAATTGATACAATGGTCTGCCCCATTCGATCTGCAGTGCTCAACTTTTTCGTCCGAACTCGACAAGGCAATAACTGTATTGTTTCCCCGCCGCTTTGCGATCTGAGTGATAAGGGATCCGATCCCCCCGGCTGCGGCATGCAGCAGGATCGTTTCTTCGGGTTGGATCTTGCCGAAAGGGTAGTAGGCCAAATACGCGACGGGAAGGTTTATGTGGTAGATGAGTCCCTGCGAGAATGAAACCCTGTCCGGGAGACGGGTCACGCTCGCCGAAGGGGCAACGGCATACTCTGCGTAACCGCCCACAAGCATTGTGGCAACGACCCGCATGCCGGGCTCAAGATTTGACACCTCAGCCCCCACTTTTTCAACCGTTCCGGACACCTCCCGCCCCGGGACGAAGGGAAGAGGGGGGGACATCACGTATTCTCCGCGGCGCACCAAGATGTCCGCGAAAATGACGCCGGCATCTTCAACCTTGATGAGAACCTCGCCCTCAGCAGGGTCGGGAACGGGCACATCAACGATCTTGAAATTGTCGGCCGAGCCTATTTCATTGAGATGAACCGCTCTCATGGTCCCTCCTTCTCCTCCGTCAAATCGCTCCTTCTTCCCTGAGATCATCCAGCCTTTCCGTGCTGTATCCCAGGAGACCTTGATAGATTTCTTCGTTATGTTCACCTACCCTGGGAGCACGTGATGTTATGCGACCCGGGGTCTTTGAAAGCCTGGCCGGGATCCCGCTTATGGGCATTCTTTCAAGCCCTTGTTCCTCCATATCCACATATTCGATCATGTTTTCCGAACGGATGTGTGGATCGTCCATCACTTCATCCAAACCGCGCAGAGGACCGCACGGGATCCTCGCCTTCTCCAGCTTTTCCAGGACTTGGGCCACGGTCTGTCCGGCCGCCCAGTCGGCAACCAACGGATCGATGCGGTCGCGGTTCTCATATCGTTGAAAGTCGGTCTGTAGATCAGGATCGTCAATCAACTCCTCGTGTCCGATCATTCTTACCAGACGCCGCCACAGCGAGTTCATGATGGTAGCGATAAATACATAACCGTCTTTGCATGGGTACAGGTCGGTGGGGCCCAGATATGCACTCCGGTGTCCGATGATGGGGCGGAGTTTTCCCAGTACTTCCGCTTCTGCAATAAAGGGAACGACATAGGTCAAGGCTGTTTGGAAGAGGGCGAGATCGACCAACTGCCCCTCACCCGTTTGGTCCCGGTGCCGCAGCGCAACGAGGGTACC
>JAQBFJ010000146.1:0-11909 GCA_032123435.1 Verrucomicrobiota bacterium | reverse complement strand
ATCTTGTGCGGGTAGTTATATAAATATCATACATTTACATTAAAGCCAGCCTTATTTGGGGCCTGCTAATGAATTAGTATTGTAAAAAATCATGTGTAAATAAGGGGATATGGGTCACGAGAATATTTGACCCTCAGATGGATGGAAGGGGAGTGAGCGGCAAAGCCGACTTTGAGCTATTGTTGATTTTGTTTGTAATGCGGTTGATCCGGCAGTATCATGCGATTATCAAAAGTTCGAGACAGACGAAGCATGGCAAGACATTCCGGATATGTTCGTTATGGAAATATGACTATGCATACACTCGAAAAAAGAAAAATACTGGTTATTGATGATGATCAGAATGTTCTTTCGGGGTTAAGGCGTAATCTGGGTGATCTTTATGATATTGTTACCGCCGCAAGCTCGGAAAAGGCGCTCAGGATAATGGAGAAGGAAACGCCGGGTCTTATCATTCTTGATGCATTGCTGTCTGCCGTCAAAGCCGCAGCTGATTTATCGCACAAACAGGTTTGAAGACAGTATATGCCGGGCTGTTAATATTGTAGATGTGTCTGTGACATGGAAAACAGGGAGGGTAAAATGCCTGAACGAAGGAACAAGCTGTTCTCACTGCCCAGGCTGGGGGCAAGGCATCAGTTTTTTCTGGCGATTTTGCTGATATCAGTTATGCCCATTCTTGTTCTGGCATACGTCGTGCTGGTGGACAGGCATTTTTTGATTTTAAACAGCCCGACAATCTGGCTGATGGCTTGTTCAATAGGCGGTCTCATGGTTTTAGGGTATGGGATTATTTTTAAATATCCCAGTAATATTGCTCATCTTCACAAGAATCTTGAGGAAATAGTTAAAGGTCAAATGCCTGATAGCCATGTAGTGTTAATGGGTATTGAAGACGATATAGGTGCTATTGAAAAGGCTGTGAACGTTATTATTGATCAGTTGAGGGAAAGAATAGATCTTGTTGAGAAACAGAAAGAAATTCTTGAACGGGAATTATGCCAGGCGAACAAGCTCAAGGCAATTGGCGCGATGGCTTCCGGAATAGCGCATGAGATAAATACGCCTGTTCAATTCGTTTCAGATAACGCGAGATATATTTCCAGAGCGACGCAGAATGTTTTCGGTTTTATCAGATCGCTGAAAAGAACTCTTGAAACTTGCGAGGAATCGTGTCGGCATGTCGGTGATTTGACTGCCAATTTATCTGAATTGGGTGGAAATGAAGATATGGCCGCGATTGAGAAGGAAGTATCCGACGCGTTAAGCGAGAGCCTGGAGGGACTGGATCGCATCGCCTCTATTGTCAGGGCAATGCGTGGTTTCGCGTATATGGGTAAACAGGAGAAAGTTACAACTGATATTAATAAGATTATTGAAAACGCTGTTACAATGTCACGCCATGAATGGAAGCATGTGGCGGAAATTGAATACAATCTTGATCCCGCACTACCGGGGGTGGAATGCATTCCAGGCGACATCATGCAGGTATTGCTGAACATTATTGTTAACGCGGCTCATGCCGTCAGGGGAGTATGCGAAGATGGCGGAGGAATGGGCCGTATTATCGCGGGAAGCAGGACGGAAAAAGATCAGGTGGCCGTGACCATTACTGATACAGGCGGCGGCATTCCTGAAAAGGTCCGGGATCAAATTTTCGAACCGTTCTTTACCACAAAAAAATACGGGGATGGCACGGGGCAAGGGCTGGTCATATCCCGTTCGATTATCATTAATAAGCATGGCGGCAGTATGACATTTGAGACAGAAAAGGGGAAGGGGACAACGTTCATCATCCGGCTTCCAGTGCGACAAGAGGAAAAAAGCGCGTGAACTCTTCAGGCAGTCATAAAGCCGCAATAATGTTTATTGATGACGAGAAACAGGTTTTATCCGGGCTGAGGCGATCTTTGGATGAAAAGCGTGGTCAATGGAACATGAAATTCGTGGAAAGCGGAAACGAGGCATTGAATCTGCTGGAATGTGAGCATTATGATATTGTTGTAACGGATCTGAAAATGCCGGTGATGGACGGCATGAAGCTCCTTGAGATTGTTAAGGAAAAACATCCATCTGTTATCCGGTTCCTGCTTTCAGCCCATGTCAGACGCCCTTTTATATTCGATACGCTTGCTGTGGCCCATCATGTTCTGCTGAAGCCGTGTCGTTCCGGGGTTCTTGAATCTATTATATCACGATGGCTGGATATCAGAAACCATGTTCCGGCAGGAGGCAGGATGCTGAGTGCTGTTTTCGGTTTGAATTCTATTCCGGTAATGCCGACAACACGTGAATGCTTGATGCGGATAAAGAATCTTAAAACAATTGATCTGCCCAGCGTTGCTGATTTATTTGAGGATGATACTGCGTTTGCTTTGGAATGTTTTCGCATGGCGGGTGGAACCGTTCAGGAATCAGGACGCGTGTTTCGCGGTATTGATGAAGCTGTTTCCTGTCTGGGTCATGAGGGGATGGAAAGACTTGTTGATCCGGAGCGAATTAAGGTTATGTCTTCGGACATGATCAAAATATTGGACATGGAGAAAATCCGGGAGCGCCATGCCCTGGTCGGCTCTGGAATAATAGCCCGGATCAGCGTGGGCGTGGATGATCCTCTATTACATAAAGAGATTAAAACAGCGGCATTACTGTATGATGTCGGCAGGATAATCCTGTTCCTGGCTGACCCGGTTGAGTACGAAAGAATTTTATTGGATTCAAATGGTGGTTCACGTTCACTGTGTGAACTGGAAAAGAACAGTTTTGGTATGACACACGCGGACGCGGGCGGACATATCCTGGCGATGTGTGGATTATCTTCTGAAATTACAGAGGCGGTTAGACTGCACCATACGGTGCTCAGCGCCGGAGAAAAAGAATCAGGAATTCGTGCCGCTCTTTACCAGATTAACGCGGAGATAAACGGAGGCGCTGATGATTGAAGAACGGACGTATGTTATTCTGCTTGTTGATGATGATGAGAACTTTAGACGCGGACTCAAGCGGCAGTTCAGCCTGATGAAAACCGATTTCGCTTTTGAAATATTGGAATCTGCCAGTGGATCCGAAGCAGTTGCCGTATTGGAAGAAAGACAAGTTGATTGCGTGCTCATTGATTACAACATGCCTGGCGGGAGCGGGCTGGAATGGCTCTCGCGGATATTCGAGATAAACAGTGAACAGGCGATTATCATGATTACAGGGGCCGGTAGTGAAGAAATTGCCGTGAAAGCCATGAAGCATGGTGTTATGGACTATCTTGTAAAGGGTTCAATTGTTCCTGAAAATCTTGAGCGAGCCATTGTGAATACCATTGAGAAGATCAATATGCGGAAGACTATTGCCGAACAGCAGAAGCAGTTGATTGAGGCCGAGCGGCATAGAGTGATGATCGAGAGTCTGGGCGCGGCATGTCATCATGTGAGTCAGCCGGTAACGGTTATAAACGCGTATCTCGAGCTGATGAAACGGCAGGAGAAATCTGAACAGCTTCAGGAAATGATAGGTGATTGCATGCAAGCCGCCGAAGAAGTGGGCCAGGTTCTTGACAGGCTTCGCGAGGTCTCAACTTACCGTACGGTGCCTTATCTTCCTGCAGGTGATGGGCCGGCACGGGGTGATGAAAACATCATCGATGTATCCCCGTTTTCCAGTAAGGCTTGAATACATCTTCGATTTCTTTCAGGGAATGTTTGATTGTTGCCGGCATTAATGTTGCCAGACAATCCAAAAGAACAAGCGCGTTAAGATAGGAATCCTCATCTCCACATTCGCGTAAACGATCGGACATTGCAATATTGACCGTGTGAACATTTCGGTAAATCTTTTCCAGACCTTTGAGATCGACATCTGATTTAAGACCTTTTTTCCTCATAAAAAATTGGGCCAGCAAATAAGAAGATGCCGACCTGTAAATTGTTTCCTCTTCGGACGCGAATGGAAGATGGAAACGCGCCATAGGTTTAAAGAAGCCCGTGTGCGGACAGCCGCTGGTCGCTATTATCAGGCCCATAAGAGAGCTTATGGCTCTTTGAGCTGATGTTTTCTGTGAGATAACCCGTTCATTTGTTGTGACTTCAACAGTCACTTCCTGGTGTGAAACAATTGCATTGCATTGTTCCACAACGTTTCTGATCGAGACAGCCAGCGGACAGTGCGGGTGTGTTTTGACCGACAGGGGACAATGCGGGCATTGTTTGAATTCAAGGTTTGTCCAGGCCGGTAATTTTCGGGGAATATCATAAAGAAGGGAAAGATCTTTCCTGTCGAATTTCAGATCAAATATTCTGGTCTGACCGTCAGGCAGTGTGAAGCGATATTGAATATCGATAGTCTTCATCAAAAAGTCCCCGAAAATAGGGGCAAGCGCCCTTTAATATACTCTTGTAACGGGCAGGATAGCTTTATGCCGCGCGGATTTCAACTTGAAACACACACTTCTCCCGACAATGCCCCTGTTCTTACTGAATTATTATATTGTGTTGCCTGCAAAAAAGGAATAACATACATTTTAAAGCTGTTAACGGTGTAAGTGATGAATATTAGGAGATCCTTATGAAAATGCTGTCCTGGATTGTTGGAGCGCTGGGAATAATAATTGCTTTTATTGGCGTTCTGGGAGGTATCAAAGGCGTTTATGCGATAAAGGTGTTTGGCAATCCTCATGCTCCTTCAACATTTCTTGTTGTTGGCATATTTCTTCTGGTTATAGGCATCTGGCTGGCTGTTCTGAAAATACAGCAAGACAAGAAATAGTGTAACCTCTGGTTCGCCGCCTGTTTGAAGATATCGTAAACGCCCTTCTGATTGCTTGATTCCGCGATCAGGGAAAATATCCAGTGAAATTGTACAAATTATTTCTTTTAATAGTACTCGGCGCGTTAAGCGCCATGATTGGATGCGCGTTTTATGCCGGTATTATTCTCTGGCGTTATCCTTCATTGAAATCCCAGACGGATGCTATAACTCCTGGAATATGGGGCATACTGATAGGAATTCCGGTTGGAATCGGCATTATTACGGGCTTGTTTTTTCCGTTATGGCAGAGAAGCGTGAGTATTAACAATAAACTTGCGCGCTCAATACTGCTTTGGATTGTTACAATGACAGCCGTTGTTGTTGCTGGATTCGGCTGGCTCTCATTCAAGACAGGACGCCCGCTCGCGGTGTTCACCCGTTTGTTGTCGCTGGATTTTGCTTTTTGGATTGTCTGCGCCATTGCGGCTGGCATAGTTTTCCATCTGCTCCGCGTATTGTCGGGCGAAACACATGAAGCGGAAGCTGTTGTGGGCAAAAAGCTCAGGCAGACAATAGGATTCAAGCCACAGGAAACACAAACCATGCATGGTATCGCCCTGATCTGTGACCTGCAGGGCTTTTCGGCTTTCTTTAATCAGCCGTGGGCCCAGGCGTATGTGCCTGATTACCTTGATCTTGTCTTGAATGCTGTTTCCATTGTACTGCTTGGCGGCAGGAAATTCTGGGGTGACGAGGAAGTGCTTAAACCGCTTTTACGGCCGGTTCACCAGAAGTTTCTTGGTGACGGCGTGCTTTATCTGTGGACGCCGCCTGTAGGTAAGGCGGATTTCGATGAAGATTTTGTGGCTGAACTTACAAATCGACTATGGTATCTCAAGAACGAATTTCCGGCAATTAACAGGACGTCTGCGGGTCAGATCCCATCATCATTCAAGCTTCCATCAAAACTGCGGTTTGGTCTGGCGCGCGGCAAAATCTACGAACTGACACGCAAGGATTCACCTGAGAAGGAATATATGGGCTTTTGTATCAATCTTGCCAGTCGCCTGCAGAGTTATTGTCATGATCTGGGCTTTATAGCGTCAGCTACACTCGGCATACCGCAGGCTACACTTGAACGGACAGGGTTCATTGAAGTGCAGGCTACGAAAATCAAAGGATTCGAAAGAGAAGCCGTTATAGTGGACAAGTGCGAGTATGAAAGCCTGGATGCCGGGATAAAGGCAAAACTCTTTGAGAAAGCCTGACAACCCAACCCCGTTCCGGAATGGGAGTTTTTGACCCGGCTTCGGTCGCAATAGCGGGCCGCACCGAGGCAGGCCCGGCTTCTGCTACGCCGAGGCAGGCAGGATTACAGGATGTAACAGGATGAAGAGATGTTTGTGAAATCTGAACCAAAACGATAGTTTTGTCTCCAGGTTTCACAAACGGTGTCCTTGTTGGTTTCATGATCTCGGGCGCTCGAGGCGGGGGCGCCGGGTGGTGAAATGATCCACCAGGGCCTGATTTCGATAGCGATCCCGATTTCGATTTGGATGTCAGATCCCGCGGAAGACGGAATCCCAGTTTTTAAACACAGGTTCCAGCTTCTTATTTCTCAGCGTATCGCAGAATTCACCGACATCACGCGTGTCATTTACTTCAAATTGTCCGCCGGTAGATGTTGTTGTTGCGTGGCAATAACCGCCAACAGTTGTGCGGCTTGCAACGCTCATTTTTGATATACCTATGCCGGCAATGGCGTCACGAAAAGCTGGTCTTTCCCGTGTTGAAAGTACGAGCGGCACATCCGGCATACAGATGCGAAACGCGCAAATGATCTGGGTAAGGAACCGGTCGTTAACAGGGCAGGACGGTTGATAATCACCGCGTTGAGCGCAAATTCTCGGGAACGAGATCATAACTCCGGCCTGCCAGCACTTTTTTCTCAAGTACTCTGCATGACGAAAGAGGTGAAGCAGATCGGATACAGGGTCGTTGAGTCCAAGCAATACACCCAGCCCTGCAGTGCGCATTCCGGCAGAAAGCGCGCGTTCAGGCGATTCCAGACGAAACTGATAATCACGTTTTGGGCCCCAGCGATGCAGTTGGGCGTAAAGTATCGGATCATATGTTTCCTGGTAAAGGGTTAGCCCCGTACACCCGGCCATTACCAGTTGTTCATATTCCCGGCTTGTCATGGAGAAAGATTCAATGCTGATATTGTGGAAATGCTTCGCGGCAACTGACACGCAATCCAGCAGGTAACCAAAATCCGCATCTTTGATGCGGTCCCCAGTAAGGAGCAGAACGTCCTGAAATCCTTTTTCCTTTAAAGCGCGTGTTTCGGCATTCAGTTCGTCGGGTGACAATTTTAGTCTTGGCTGTTCGCGATCTGACGCAAATCCGCAATATGCGCATCCACCTGAACAGTAATTTGACAGATAGAGTGGTACATACAGTGAAATAGTTCTGCCGAAATGACAGCGTGTAAGTGTTTGTGCGCGCTGGATCATGACATCCAGGAAATTGCCCGCGGTGTCAGAAAGCATGACAGCCAATTCACGTTGGCCTGGTGTTCGTGCGGACAGGGCGGCTGTTACTTTCTGTTCATTCGCTGTTTCTGTGAGTTCGCGTTCGGGTCCAATTTCAAGCCAATGGGGAAGGTTGTTGCTCATGTTCCTTGTTCCGGCGCTGAGAATGATGTGAGCGGACTGGTCGGCACAGCGTTATTGCTTACAGTCATTAATCCGGCGGCTCTGGCGGCATAGCCTGCTTTAACGGCCGCGGCAAACGCGGCGGCCATAGACACTGGATCATTGGCGGCGGCAATGGCGCTGTTCACAAGGACTGCCGAGCAGCCTATTTCCATTGCATGAGCCGCCTGTGAGGGGGAACGGAGACCGGCATCCACTATTACTGGAACATTGCTGTTCTGTATTATCAATTCGAGCATTTCATATGTCTGCAGGCCGTGTCCACTGCCTATAACAGATCCAAGCGGCATTACCGCCGCACAGCCTGCGTCTTCAAGCCGTTTTGCCAGGACAGGATCAGCCTGAATATAAGGCAATACGACAAAACCCTCCTTAACCAGAAGTTTCGCGGCTTCAAGAGTTTCGATGGGGTCGGGCAGTAGATGATGCGGGTTAGGATGTATTTCCAGTTTCACAATGTTGCTTTGCGATAATTCTCTTCCGAGCAAAGCGGCATTAACAGCTTCCTTTGCGTTACGTGCTCCTGATGTGTTTGGCATAATGGTGACATTTTTCAACTTGGACAGCGGCCCGTAAAGATCGTCCGACTTTTGTTCTGTATTAAACCGGCGCAGTGCGACGGTTACCAGTTCGGCTTCCGACATTTGTACGGCATTCAGCATTGTTTCCACGTCGGAAAATTTTCCCGTACCGATAAGCAGGCGTGATGTAAAATTATAATTACCAAGTATCAGTTGTTCAGTCATTTTAAGAACTCCATCAATTCAAATGTTGGCGAAGATTTTATCCAGTGCAATGTCAGCGGCTTTATCCCATGTGTAAGGTGTGATACTAGCGGCAATCGCGTCACGATTCCACTTTTTCTGTAAAGTATTTCTTATGGCTGATGCGAGTTGTTCCGGCAGATTGCCGGCTTGCGCTGGTACAATTTCGCCGGTCTCTCCGTTTCTGATAAGAGTCGGCATTTCGCCCACATCAGCGCCTACTACCGGTATGCCGCAGGCAAGCGATTCCAGAACGACATTAGGCATTCCTTCGCTTCTGCTTGGCATGCAGATGCAGTCGGCCGCGTTCAGCCAGACGGGTATTTCATTATGTGGTTGTTCCCGGACGAACACGACTGAATCGTTTACACGCAAAGACTTTGCCATTCTTTCTATTTTCCGTTGCCATTCGCCTGAGCCGAGCATCACAAGTTTTGCCTGTTTCCGTGTGTCGCCGAGTAATGACCAGGCTTTCAGCATGATATCTGGTCCCTTGACTTTAGCGAGCCGTCCGAGAAACAGGACAATTTTTGTTGATTCGGGCGGATTATTCAGCGCTTCAGCCACGTGCCAGCGCGCCTTTTCCCTGTTTTGCGGGTAGAACGCGGCTGTATTAACGCCATTAGGAGTTATGTAAATTTTTGATGAATCAACGCCTGCCTTCTCAAGAAATTCACGCATCCATGATGCGACGCAAAAGATACCCTTTGCTTGAGTGCATGCGGCGAGAATAAGTTTTCTGCGCGACGCGTTATTCAGGTGATAGATATCACTGCCGTGTATTTTTATCCAGAGCGGCTTATTAAAGGTTTGGGCGAGTCTTGCTCCGGCCACGGCATCAGGGTAAAGCCAGGTGGCCAATATTGCTTTGGCCTGTTTAGCGTCATTCTCTATTTTACGCAGAGCCATTAGATACGTTATCCAGTTCAAAGACCGGCCTATTATCGGCATGTAAAAAACAGGCAGGTATCTGGTAGGGTAGGGCGCGGTGTGTGGGTCGGCCCAGGCCCTTATCATGGGCCATTTCTCTATATGCCAGGAGGGTACGAGGCATACATTACGGATAGACAGCGGTGCTTGCTGGTAACGTCCATGTTTCATTTTCTTATGCAAGGCGTCGAAAAACTGGGCGTTGAATAATCCGCGTTGCGGCTCATCGGGGCGTGGATAAAGGTTAGTGATAGTTAACAGCATTTTAAAAGCCGATCATTTCCTGCAGGTTCTACAAACTAGCAAAGTAAGTCCTTAATATCATGCTTTACAAATAAAAAATTCAGTATTCACGAGGTTTTCACATATTATCCAGCGGGCTTTGTGTTTTTCTTGTTCGTTCCGCGTTGATTTTTTGTTCAAGCGAATAATTAAGCTCCTGTTTATTTATAATAAGAACAAGGCATTCATTGTCTGGTTTTGTATAGAGGGCGCCATGTTCAGATTTTGTGTCAGATGAGTAATGAACGAGGTTCTTCAAGCAATTTTTCATTTGATATAGATTCTCCTTTCGGCTATAAATGCGGCCGGGATAACCGATACTTGAAAAAGGATTACCGCCTGTTTCTTTTGTCAATACCACTGTTATCAAGTAAAGCGACCTATGAATAATATGTTGGAAGCGAAAGAGGAGAGGGGGAGGGGAATGCCGAACATAACTGTAGAGGGGCCGCCGATTGCAGATCTCGACAAGAAACGGAAGTTTGTCGAGAAGCTGACAAGCGCAGTCACAGAGGCATACGAATTGCCGAAGCGTTAGATCAATAATGAAAGGAAAAAATCATGACACTGCCAGAGTATGTTACCACTGATGAAGTAAAGAGAGTCTGTATAGAAATCGGTTTGCGTGATTGGTCTGAAATAGCCGAACCGGTAGTTTCGGAGGATGAAGCCGCCACGATCCTTGACATCGTCAATACGACATCAATGGATATCCCCCTTGAAGAGTTCCGGAAAGGTTTGGAGGTAGAGCTTGAACACGGCACACGATTTGATGATGCAAATATTACAAACAACCATCCGGTTTTGACGGGCAAGATCGTCGTAGCCCATCTCAAGGAAACCATGGATTACTATCAGAGAATAGACGTGGCTGAAATGGAAGGTGATTTGCTGAAAGCGATTGTGTCCAGGAATATTGAGAAGATTGAAGCAAAATATAGAAAGCTTATTGATGCCCAGAATCTGCTAAGTCAATCAGTTGCGCACCAATTGAAGAAACGGATCTAACCTGCATTATTCATGAAGAATCCGTCTTCATTTATAAGCACCATTGGCAGCGCGAGTTGCGCTACCAATGGTTTCGACGCGCTGCTTCGCAGCTTGCTCAAGGTTAGCCCTGAGCAAGTGCCGACAGGCACGCGTCGAAGCCCGGAGGGCGGCCTATTCGGGAACTTTGTTCATGAATAGGTCGGGCTAACGCACATTATTCATGAAGAATCTACTGCGAGCGTGTATCTTACACCACCTCAAGGACTTGCTTCGGAACCCGATTTCGACGTGTCTCGACACGCCCTCATTCGGATTCCTTCTCCAAGCCCTTGATCTGTCGCAACCTACAAACTCTCGTCACGAAACTTCATGAATAATGCACGCTAACAAGATGCGTGGACGGTACCCGCCTGAGGTCGCGCCCGTCACGTACGACGTTCAAAAATAAGATGGCAAGAGCACATTAGTTGTGGTAGTCTAAACTCTATATGACTGGCAAACAATTCTTTGATTGGCAGACCGATGGTGGAACCGACGATGTTATGCGACTCGTCAACTGTCTTGAGAAAGCAGATGTTGAATGGTGCGCTATTGGTGGTGTAGCTGTAAACCACTGGGCAGAACAGCCTATGGTTACGCAAGACGTCGACTTTGTCGTAGCATCAGATTCAATTGAAAAAACTGTTGCTTTGCTCGAAGCAGAAGGGTTTTGGCCAGAGAAGTTCGAGTGGTCAGTCAATTTCAAGGGGCAATCAGCCGTCAGCATACAGCTCAGCACAGAAAACTTCTACAAAGACTTCACGTCAAGATCAGTGCCTGCTGATGTCCATGGCATCCTGATGAGGGTAGCTTCGCTTGAAGACACTCTGAAAGGGAAAATAAAGGCCTGGTTGGAACCAAAACGACGACAAAGCAAACGTATCAAAGATCTTGCTGACATCGTCCGTCTGGTAGAAGCTCATCCCAGTCTATGGGACTTGCTGACAAATGACCTGAAGCAACAAGTCGATCATCCATAGATTCATTAAGACTGAACAACGACGTGGATCTTATTGAAAATAGCTGCACCCTTGCCGCTTGCTATCTAGTCGAAATGGGATTACCATTGCTCCATATAAACGTGTAACGGAAACGCCTTGATCCGTATACCGGGTGTTGTGAGAGGAGAAGGCTTGTGAGGGCTTTGCCTATGCTGATTCTGCAAGAGATGACGATCGGAAAGCGACATAAGAAGGAACTGCCATGCTGAAGATCGGATGGGCCAAGCGCAGTATCACTCCGGCACAGCCGGTTATGCTGCAAGGACAGATGCAGGTACGTGTTTCACAGGGCGTTGAGAATCCGGTGACTGTCACCGCGTTGGCGCTGGAGCGCGCTGGCGAGGCGGTGATCTTCGTTTCGTGTGACCTTTGTATCCTTTCCGAGGATCTGCTGTCGAAGACGCGTGCGCGGCTGAAGAAACTGCAGCCGACGTGCGATGTCTCCCGTC
>JAQBFJ010000145.1:0-4615 GCA_032123435.1 Verrucomicrobiota bacterium | reverse complement strand
CCGTAGCCTTTTGGCGAAGGCGGAAGCTTTACCACCCTCCGTCGCCCTTTGGGCTATGGGGGGCATGCTAAGCAACACCCGCAATCAAAGAACCATGTAGCGACAGCCTTCAAGGCTGGCATGTCCTGCCGTAGCCTTTTGGCGAAGGCGGAAGCTTTACCACCCTCCGTCGCCCTTTGGGCTATGGGGGGCATGCTAAGCAACACCCGCAATCAATTCCGGTTTCCCAGAAAGCCAACGCACATATTGCATAACTACGCTGATCAGGTCAAGTCTATGAAATGCCGTCACGCATGTCCGCTTGGTTAGAAGCGTTTTTCCTTCTTGTATCAATGTTTTTTTGCGTATTCATAACTTGCCCTGTAGGGTCAGATTTCTCATTTGATGATGAACACTTCCGTGTTGGTTGATGATGCCGCGTCAATTTGGAATGCGTGGAGAAAAAGGATCTTCGATGTTGGAAATATTTTTGTGATCATGAGCGGCGTGATGCAACGTTCACGACATCGATCGAAGGAGCGGGGTCGAGGCAGAAAAAAAATTAAAAAAATTCATTTTAAATGTTGACATCTTTAAAGTTAATTTGTAAAGTGCGTCTTAGTTTAAGAGTCATCGTGGTAAGTGACCGAGTGTTGTGAGATCTTATGGCCGATTCCCGAAAAGGGAAAAGGGGGAAAGATCACAACATAACAACCAACTCAAGATGAGTTTATTCTTGAGGGTGAAGGAGGTGATTGTTGTGGCAACGAAGAAGAAAGCAGCAAAGAAGACAGCAACAAAGAAGACAGCAACAAAGAAGACAGCGGCGAAGAAGAAAAAGAAGTAATGTGAATATAATGAGAGACGCGTAAAGCGTCTTTCTGATCACTTGGAAATGACGGCTGAGGGGTATTACCTGAAGCCGTCATTTCTTTTTCTTTAACGGTTTTATTATGTTTAGTTATGTAATAAGACAGGAATGGTATTCTGTTATTGCGTAAACACAATGGCGGAAGTATGATATAAGTCCTTGGTCTTCAATTACATATCAGTTGCGGTGTTTCTACGTTGTTACAATAAAGAAGTCTTTTGAATGGCTAAAAGAAAAGCCTTTGCATAGGATGATATTAACAGCCGTTATGGTAAATGTGATTGAACAAACAATGGACAGGAGGTGAGAGATGATGATGTCTCTTATATTGAGTATGCCTGTTGCAGGCGTTATTTTTGCATTCAGGCAGTCCAATGACGCCGGCAAAGTGATAGTGATCATACTGTTTGTAGGTTCCATCATAACCTGGTCGGTAATGCTTACCAAGTTCAAGGATTTGCATCAGGCCAGAAAAGCATCACAGCAGTTTATTTCGGCCTATAGATCCGAAGGACATCCCGTATCACTTTTTCTCAAGAGGCAGAAGTTTGCTGAGAATCCGTTATCTTGTATATACGATAAAAGTTGTGCCGCGTTGGGGGTGACGCTGGAATCCCACGGGGCGGATCCGGAAGATCTATTTATGGGTGGTATTGGTTCTGTCCAGAAACTGGAAGAGATCCATCTCAGGTCGATTCGAAATATTGTGGACAGGAGTGTGACGGACCAGGTGGCCTTGCTTGAAAACGCTATGGGCTGGCTTGCTATTGCCACGACAACGGCGCCGCTTCTCGGGTTATTAGGCACGGTTTGGGGGGTTATGGAATCATTTGGGGCCATGGCAATAACCGGTGCGGCAATGCTTTCGGCGGTTGCGCCCGGTATTTCGGGTGCTTTGCTGACCACGGTTATAGGACTGCTTGTGGCTCTTCCGTCGGCAATAGGGTATAATATGCTCAGTGATCAGATCAGAAGGCTTACTGTCCAGACGGATAATTTTGCGCAGGAACTTATTTCTGATATGGAATGTCAGTATTTACAGATGAAGTGAGGAAAAGACAGTTGTGGCGCGAAGAACACACCTTACATCCTTGAAGCAGATTAATGAGATTAATCTGACCCCATTGATAGATTTGACATTTCTCCTGTTGATCACGTTTATTATTACTTTTCCACTTGTAGAACAATGGGTTCCGTTGAATCTGCCGAAAGCGGAAGCCAAAGGAGTTGTACCGGACGTTGCCAGGACAATCAGTCTTGATGTGGATAAAAAGCTGTATCTTGATGAGCTGGTTATAACGCTTGACGATCTGGCGAAAGAAATGATGGCGCAGGGAAAATCAGAAGCTGACGTTACAATAATGGTTCGCGCCGATGAACGAATTCAGTATGGCGAAGTTGTTAAAATTCTCAAAATTTTGCACGATGCCAGTATAACAAAAGTAGCGCTTGTAACGAGGGCGGAATGAACAAAGGCAGAATATGAACAGCAGGTTTATGCGTTATCTTAAGATTGTTACGGCGGTTCATGTCGGAATATTGTTTCTTCTCTGCGTAGTACCTGGATTTCGCGCGCTGTTCAAAAAGAAACCGGACATAATGATACCGGTACAATTTCTTGTCCAGACAGGAGGCGCTGAACAAGAACGTGATGTTGAGGTTCGGCAGGAGAAGGAAAAGAAGAAAAAGGATCCTCCTGTTGAAAAAAAGAAAAAAGAACCGGACCCCATGGAAAAGAAACAAAAGCTTCTTAAACCTGAAGAAATAAAAAAAAGTAATGTAAGGACGGTGAAGGGAAGGAAAAAACAGACAAAGACGCTTTCGCCGGAGGAAATAGCGAAGCGTTTGGCGGCTGGTGCTATAGAGGGCGACAGGAATACCATGCCGAATGATGAGGAACGGTGTCTTGCGATTGTGCACAGGGCTTTATATGATGCGTGGATTCAGCCGGGTCGTGAGGAAGCTGGTGATGCTGTTACGGGAATAGAAATAAGATTTGCCGCGGATGGAAGTGTTGCAGGGAGGAAGATAGTCAATCCATCCGGCAATGATATTATGGACAGTTCCACCATGCAGGCGGCTAGCGCGGTTAAGCGGATACCGGGACTTAGTGCTGGCTTTCTTGAAAGGCATAAGTTTAGTATAGTTATTTTCTTCAAAGTTGAGTGAGGGGTGATATGAAAAGGCTTATAAATACTCGAATATCGGGGCTGGCTAGACTTTCCGTTCTTTTTTTGGCGGCGCTGATATTTTCCTCTTTTTATTATGCGGGATATGCTCAGGACCTGATGATTATAAAACAGGGCGGCAAGTTATCAATAAGCCTGTCCGATTTATCGACGGGGTGTGATAGTGCGGTGTCTTTCAAATCTACGCTGGCATCGGACTTGGAGCGTTCAGGGTGGTTCGAAGTAGTGGAACAGGGCAGGGCGGTGATCACGGTTGAAGGAACATGCGAGGAAGCTGGCAATATGCTTGTTGTCCGGTGTGAGGTAAAAAGCGCCACAGTTTCCAAGCGATACTTAAAAGACACTTTTCGGGATGAGAATCAGCGCGTTGCGAAGCTTGCTCATGTTGTAGCTGATGAAATAGTCTGGGCTGTTAAGAAGGTAAAGGGGATAGCTTCAACCAGGATAGCCATGGTGGGCGCGCGAGGCGGCAAGAAGGATCTTTATGTGTGCGATGCTGACGGCGGCAATATGACCTCCATTACAAGTGACGGCATGGCATTTCCGGCTCCTGCCTGGGATCCGGAAGGGAATATTCTGTTTTATACATCCCGGCATGGTCATGGCGGGTTCCTGGATGTTTACATGATAGATTTAAGGACAAACAGCAGGCGTGTTGTTTCTGCTTATCCCGGGTTGAACGCCGGGACTGACTTATCTGCTGATGGCAAAAAAGCGGCATTAACGCTTTCAAAAGATGGCAACCCGGAATTATATGTTATGCATTTGTCTAACAAGCGCATTGAAAGAATAACAAGGACAAGATATGCGGCGGAGGCAAGTCCATCATGGTCTCCTGACGGGCGGAAGATTGTTTTTGTATCCGACAAATCCGGATCGCCGCAGTTATATACAATGAACAGTGATGGCGGAGAACAAAAAATAGTGTCATTGCGCGGCAATGAGAATGTTGCACCTGACTGGGGACCTGATGGCCGTATTGTGTGGAGCAGTAGAATACGTGGGCGATACGAAATATGTGTTTTAGATCCTGTTACAGGGCAGAATATGCAATTAACGACTGGGGACGCTGATTATGAAGATCCTTCCTGGGCGCCCGATGGGCGGCACATAGTGTGTTCGAGGACGGTAGGGTATACATCTGATTTGTATGTTCTTGACACCATGGGAGATGCTCCTATACGGTTAACGAGATTACAGGGAGACTGGTTTTCTCCCTGCTGGTCACCTAGATAAGGTGTTTTTTGGTAGTGTCAAAAATAAAATGAAAAAATGGGCATGAAGAAGAGAAAGAGTTTTTTGACAGGATTACAGGATGGACAGGATTAAGACAGGATAGTCCAAGAAATCTGGATAAAAATATCCGCAGATTTCCTGGACAGTGTTTCCTGATGATGGGACGAGAAAGAAGAAGAGGAGAGTTTTTTGACCCTACTTCGCTGATAAGCTACGAAGGGCGCGCAGGATAACTGGATTGGGGATGATGAGATAAGAGGGATTCAATAACCAATGACCAAGTGTGGAAAAGGGGGAGAAAGACCATTTCGCTATAAGTTGTTGATAAAACGTTGATTAG
>JAQBFJ010000144.1:0-5575 GCA_032123435.1 Verrucomicrobiota bacterium | reverse complement strand
TCGTTTTCGTAATGTCAATACTGGTATTATCAGGTAATGTAGCCTATGAATAATATGTTGGGCACGAGAAGCAAGAGAGTGACATGAAGACGTTCGTGTGGGATACATCGGCAATCTTGAACATCAAGGAGCCAAACAGTGTCGGCTATTCACCGGGACACAGTCTCTTTTCAGATCTGTCAGATGGGATCATTCCCGGTCCTTATAGAAACATTTTCCCGACCATTGCCTGGTTTGAGATGTCCGCCTCAGTCTCACGCAAGCATCGCGAGGACAAGAGGATCCTACGTGAATTCTATATTTTGAATGACCATTCGGAGATGTACTCGATTGACCATGATTTCATCAAGCGCTCAGTCGACGTAGTTGTAATGGATGGATTTTCCAATCTCCATGGTGCCGACCTTATCTTTGCCTGCATTACTTTTCTGGAAAACGGATGCCTGGTCACCTTAGACAACCATTTCAAATGTGTCTCTCATCACATAGATGTACTAGACTTAACCAACAGTCGCAATTCACCTGAGTATCGCAATCGATTTGGTGTATAAGGATGCCGAACCAACAGGTGGACTCGTATTTCTGAAAGCTCCGCTTTCAGAAAACGGTCACCTCAATGTTGGGCAAATAGATTTATGAATGAGGCGGAACAAATTGTTGCTAACTGTCTTGCTGACCGCAGGCTTCGCGCTCAGCGGTTCGCAAAAAACGAGATCCGTGCCGCCGGAAAGAAAACGCCTGACTTCCGCGTTTTCAAAGGGAACGCCTTTCAATTCTATTGCGAGGTCAAAGAAACAACCGATGCTGATCCTCTCCAGAACCACATGAGGGATGTTGGCTCCGGGGTCCGCATTGCCGAACAGCGCAAGGTCAATGACATTTCAAGGCACTCCCGGTTTGCGAACCGCATCCGTGGAGCCGTGGAACAATTCGACAGCGTTAACCCGGATCTTGAACATCCCAATGTCCTTGCCTTCGTTAATACAGACAACATGTGTGCCCCCGCCATTCTTGAGGAAGTTCTTCAGGGATATTTCATCAAGGGCTATCCGTTCAGGGCATGTCCAGCGTCCCTGACCCGAAGGGCACAGACCCACGGTGTTCGTGTCCACTTGTTCCTATGGGTCAACCAGGTTCAAAGTGAACATTTCGTCAAGTTTTTCCCGTGGATCAGAACCGATGACCAGACAATGAAACTGGTAGCACTTTTTCCTGAAGTAAGGGAAATCTTAAAAATGGCCAACAACGACCTGAACCTTATTGAAAAATCCGCTGACCGAAAGACCAACCCCCAAGATAGCAAAACAAGGGATTGAAGCTGGGGTTTGCTAAAGTTGATTAAGGAAATAGAATGGTCATAACTTCCTCAACGCTCCCGGAAACGCTCCCGGATTTGACGAAGCCTCAAAACAGTCATTTCTCACGCTCACTTCACGCTCACTCTGGCGCTCAAAATGGCAAAATACGGCGATTATGAGGATTTTGATAAGCAGGAAGAATTGCTTTTAAGTCATTGATATGGAAGCAATTACCTGTAAATAAAGGACTAAGTGCAATTTGGCTGAATTATCTTTACACGCTGAATGTCACAGGTTCGAGTCCTGTATCGCCCACCAGCCTTCGCTCGCAGGGGGGGGCAACGGGTCAACACCATTAACGGGGGCAACCCCGATTTTTCCTAAGCACATATGACTCTGACCCTCAGTCTGTAGCGCAGCGCAGCTGCCTTCGCCAAAACGCCTTTAACGCACCTGGCATGCGTCGATTCTGCACTACGATCACTGTTTCATCTGAAATCGCCCATTTGTGCCTTGAAATTTTTCCACTGCGTGCCTAGTATTTACTCTTCAAGCGAGTTTACTGACTATTGGGGAGTAGTGTGAGTAATAACTGTAAAAGCAAATTCTTATCAGTTTGTCCGAATGACCAAATTTACAGTTGCATTGTCGTTGTATAGCTTCGCGTAATTAAAGAAAGGGGAAAACTGTGCATAGAAGTATTGTGTTGGTGAACGTCTTCGCAATGATTGTTGTTCTTTCTCTTAATGCGTCGGCCGCGTCCGGCCCGGATGCAACAGTGCTTGGCACGAACGGAGCGGTCGTCGTGAACGGCGCTCCCGCCAGTACGGCAAGCGGCACGGATTTCGGATCCACGCGGATCGGCGAGGAAGTAACGCACACCTTCTCGATAACTAATAACGGCGATGCGATGGTAACCATTTCGGAAGTCAGCACCAGTGGAGCCGGTGCCGCGCAGTTTACGGTCAACAACATGCCCGCGACAGTCAACGCCGGTGAGAGCGGTGCTTTCACAATTCGATTCAACGCGACAGCGGAGGGCACGAATATAGCGCAGGTTTCGATCGCCAACGACGGCACTAACACGCCTTATGTGTTGAACCTGTCAGGTTCTGCCAACTACACTTGGGAACAGATTAACGAAGACGGTTTCGGTAACTCGGTCAACTTCAGCGTCTTCTCCATGGCAGTTTATAACGGCCGTGTGTACGCGGGAACGTGGAATAACAGCAGTGGATGCGAAGTCTGGCGCCTGAACGATCTCGGCACGAACGAATGGATCCAGATCGTCACGGGCGGATTCAGCAACGCAAATAACCGAGGCGTCCATTGCATGGCAGTCTATAATGGTCGTCTATATGCCGGAATAGCCAACAACAATGACTATTTCGAAGTATGGGCATATGACGAGACAAACTGGACTCAGGTCGCTGACGCGGGACTGGGGACCGACTCAACGTGGGCACAGTCGATGGTGGTCCACGATGGAAAACTTTATATGGGCAGTGGATGGGGTTCTTCGGGCGCGCGCGTCTGGACATACGATGGCGCTACATGGGTGCAGATCAATACGACCGGTTTCGGGGACAGCGACAATGGGGCCGTCCGGAGCATCGCATCCTACAACGGACACATCTACGCCGGTGTCTACAACAATGTCGATTACTGCAGTCTTTATCGCTATGATGGTCCATCGCCTGCAGACTGGACACAGGTGGCGGACGGCAGTACGTTTGGTGACAATTTCGTGGAGGTCCGAAGTCTCGCCGCCTATAATGGAAAACTTTATATCGGGACCGCAGGCTGGAGTGTCAACTGTCAGGTATGGGAATATGATGGTTCAACCTTCACACGTAATGATCCCGGCGCCAGTATGCAGTATGATTCCACCCGCTGCATGTGGGTCTACAATAACCTGCTTTATGTCGGCACAGGTAATGACAGCGGCTCGCCCGAAGGCGGCCAGGTCTGGACATACGATGCGGCATCGAATACCTGGACGCAGATCAATACGGAAGGTTTCGGCGATACGGCTAATGAAGCCGTGCACTGTCTTGTTGCCTATTCAAGCTACGTCTACGCGGGCGTATCAAACAGCGACGGCGACGGAGGAAAGGTGTTCAGACGTTTCATTACAATGATTTCCATTACCGGTTGCGCCCCGGTAAATGGCCAGCGCGGCCAAACGCTTGATGTAAACATTGTCGGGACTAACACACTCTTTCAGGACGGGGTTTCTGTCGCGACTTTCTCAGGGGCCGGGATAACCGTTAACTCGACAACAGTGGCCGATGCGACACATGCAGTCGCCAATATAACCATCGACGGCGCTGCGCCAATCGGCGCACGTGATGTGAATATATTGACGGGCGCCGAAGTGCCCAACCTGCTGGTCGGTGGATTCACCGTTACCGCGACAGTTATTGTTACGGTGAATGTTCCAAATGACTTTGACGGCGATGGGTCGACCGATCTGTGTCTCTATGACACCTCAGGAATCGCGCCTGGTTCATGGCACTTCATGCAGACAACAGATGGTTATTTGCCGGTCGATTTTGGATACGCGGGTTGCCTGCCTGTGTCGGGTGACTTTGATGGTGATGACGAGGCCGACTACGCTGTCTATGATCCTGAAGGTCATTACGGACAGCCGGAAGGCTTCTGGTACTTCGTGCAGAGCGCTGACGGATTCAAGACAAATCGCTTCGGATATGCCGGAACGGTACCAGTTGTCGGCGATTTCGACGGTGACGGTGCCGATGATATCGGCGTGTATGATGCCGATGGTTTCCCCGGCTGGGCGAAGCCCGGCTCCTGGTACTTCATGCAGAGCACTGACGGATTCAGGACAGAAACATTTGGGTATGCTGGTACTGTGCCGTTTGTGGGTGACTTTGACGGTGACGGGAAGGCAGACTTCGGCTGTTACGATGCGGCTGGCAATTACGGGGCACCGGCTGGTTCCTGGTACTTCATGCAGAGCATTGACGGATTCAGGACAGAAACATTTGGGTATGCTGGCACTGTGCCCTTTGGTACGATTGTTACTGAACCATGAGCTCTCTGTAAAGGGCGATTACGGCAAAGCTGCTTCTAGCCCGAACATTGCACCAATTCAGAACGCCGTAGATGTGCGGTGTTGAGAGGCGAAGCTGTCATGACAAGAAATATCCAATTTTCAAGTTTAGCAACCATGCCGCATTTTCCCGTTTGTAACTTGGACATGGGGCTTGGTTATTGGATATTGAAATCCTTACCTGACTTCGCTTCCCAATTCGGTGATTTGTTTGCCTAAAGCTTCTTCAAGAGTCAAAAATGCCGTTCAGTCTGTTCATTGCGGGGCTTTTATATCCCAAAGACGTGGTAAGATTTGAGTGACCCATCAATAGCATCCGGTCAGCGCTGGTCTGTCCGCCTGAGGCTATGCGAGTGATTGGCATGATGGTAGTATACGCTTAAACTTGCATTTCAGGTCAAACGTTAACAGTGATGGCAAGTTAATCCTTTACACTTTTGAGAAAATAGTTAAAATATCGATTCATAGTACGTATTATGGATGAACGGACAGCGTGATTCGCAGAGCGCTGCCGCTCATCCACAAGTTCTGCCATGAAATTTAATTTATTACTGATATATGTTGTTTCTATAGTGCATGGTTTCTTTATTGCACTACTAGCTATGCCGCTTTCACGTGAAAGTGCAACGGTAAATGCTTTTCCTGAAAATTTGCGGGCTGCAGCGTACGAGAAGTATGCGGTTCAGTTCTCAAATCCCGAACATGAGGTTGTTGTTTTAACTTGGAATAGAAAAGTTTATGGTTATCCATTAGATGTAATCTGTTTTGATAGTTGCGTTGGTCGGTATTCTTGGTATGCAAAGGTACATATTGACACATTTCTAATGAATTCCGTCTTCTTTTCTATTCCTGTGTTTGCAATGCTTTGGGTTGGTTGTTTCATTGTTAGAAGAAGGCAGAACAAACGGATGAAGACCGACCAGTAACAAACCGCGCCCTTCGGGCGCAATTACTGGCGGCTTATCCTCAACGTTGGGTTAAGATGCTGGGGAGGTTTGACAGGGCGCTTGATCGTAAACGGAAAAAGTAATATGAATCCTTATTTTACTATTTTGAGGGCTGACCCCTCAGTCTTTGAGGCGGAAAGACGCCGCGCATCTGCCTCGTTCTAAACTGATGCAATATCCGGACGAACTGGGCGGTAAAGGCCGGTAAGCGCTGTATGCTTTTCAATTGGAACATGGATTGTAGAATATGGTTG
>JAQBFJ010000143.1:0-29442 GCA_032123435.1 Verrucomicrobiota bacterium | reverse complement strand
AAATTGTGTCAGCAAACTCCAGTTTGCTTCGGCCTTACGGCCTTGCCATAAATGGCAATTCCTAATTATACCTGCCTTCGGCACAATTAGTGTTCTCATCCCGCCAGCCGGGCGGGATTGACTCCTCAATCTCCCGATCTCGTCGGCCTTCGGCCTTACCCTTCGACAAGCTCAGGGCCTCTTTCAGCGCTTCGAGTCCAGTCGTGTCCGCCCAACGCATGCGTTGGGCGAGATCTCGCACGCCCTTCAGGGCGATGCGGACACCATCGGCCACTTCCACCTATGCTAAAGCTTCGGCGAGACAGGCGGTCACCTCTCCGTCCTATTCGTTGCGTTCCTTGCCATGGGGGGCAAGGAAAGACAACAGAATACTGTTCTGCCTGAGCTTTGCAAGGTAGAAAAGATTTTCGTTTTTTATAGTTATTCATTGACTTGCTGCAAAACACGAAATAAGATATTTGGGTTATTTCTTTATATTATAAAGAAGCGTGATGTTTTGTTAATTATCGGGGAGAAAGGGAAATAATGCATCCAGTTGTAAATCATCTGATTCAGCTTCAAGAGCTCGTCTTAATACGCGAAGAACAGAAAGTTACCAAAAAAGGTTCTGATCATTTACAACAGCTTGACGCCGCAATCAAAGGGATGAGTGATGAATTGTCGCCTGATATTCACACGCTGTTCGATAAACTTAATAAGAAAGATCATATTGTTATTGTACCGGTCGCGGAAGGCATTTGCGTGGCATGCGGAATGAAACTGCCAATCAGTCAGGTGCAGGCGGTGCGTAATGCAAAGACCATACAAAGTTGTCCGAATTGCGCGAGGATGCTTTATTATCCTGAGTCGGCTCCACGCCGTGTGGGCAAGATGCCGCGTCGCAGTGAGCCGCCCAAGGTAGGGATTTCGCGTTTTTCTTCTCATACGCTTATGGTGCCGCGTCTGGTATCCACGGACAGGGAAGGTGTTATTAAAGAGCTTGCGTATAAGATGGAACATGAAGGTTTTATTGATAACGCAGGAAGGCTTGTTGAAGAATCACTTCGGCGTGAAACAATTTTGAGTACGGCAGTTGATCATGGTTTAGCGTTTCCCCACGTTCGCTGTGTAGAAGGAGGCGGGTTGACGTTGGCGTTGGGCATCAGCAAGAAAGGTATTGATTTTGGCGGATCCGGAAAAGTACTGACGCGCATAGTATTCTTCATGGCTATCCCGACGACGGCTAACGCGTTCTACTTGAAATTATTGGCTGGTATAACGGAAACTTTTAGAAAACCTGAAACACGCAAAATAATTATGAGCGAAAAAGATCCGGAAAGGCTCTGGAAAGCGCTTGTGAGGGTTACAAAGGCAACAGTGAAGTAACCGGATATTGCATGAGAATCAGCAAGGGAAAATAAAGTTTTGACAGGATCACAGGATTTACGGGATTGAAAAGGGATTAGATCCGTGGAATATAAATAGACTAATAATTCTATTTATATTCCACGACCATCTCTGATGTTAGGGAAAAAATCGTCGGATAGCACCGGGTCTTGTGATGCAAATCTTCTCCATCACAGATACCGTTTATGAAATCTGGAATTAAAACTATCGTTCCTGGATCCGGAAAGGAACGAGGTTTTTGTTTCAGATTTCATAAACATCTTGATCCCGTAAATCCTGTTATCCTGTCAGAAATATTCTCTTCTTTGTATCCGTTATCCGTGCTGTCAGTGTAATCCGTGGTGAATGTTATTCTGTCCGCGTTCAGCGCAGTCGTTTTACAAAGGATGTCATGCGTGACATAGCTTCTTTTATCTGTTCAATGTTGGTGGCATATGAACAGCGTATAAATCCTTCTCCTGAGGAACCGAAAGCGGTGCCTGGAACACAGGCCACTTTTTCCTCGTCTATGAGTCTCATTGAGAATTCCCTGGATGTGATGCCGTGATCGCCTATATAAGGGAATACGTAGAAGGCGCCTTCCGGCTTGTGACAAGGCAAGCCCATCTTGTTGAGAGAATCAACTATAAGATCACGCCTTCTTTGATATTCGTCGCGCATTGTAATGATATCGGACATTCCGTTTTCGAGTGCTTCCAGGGCGGCTTTCTGGCTTAATGTGGGTGCGCACATCATGCAATATTGATGAATCTTCATCATGGCTTCGGTCAGTTCGGGTGGCGCGCAGAGGAAGCCGAGCCGGAATCCCGTCATTGCCCATGCCTTGGAAAAGCCGTTCAGCAGAACAGTTCGTTGTTTCATGTCTGGGAATGAAGCGATGCAGATACGTTCTGCTTCATAAGTAAGTTCTGAATAGATCTCATCTGTTATTACTATGATATCGTGTTTGATTGCGAATTGAGCAATGCCTTCGAGATCGGATCGTGTTAATGCCGCTCCGGTCGGATTTGTCGGAAAATTAAGTATAAGAACTCTTGTTTTATCGGTTACTTTTTCTTCTAGCAGTTGGGCTGTGAGGCGGAATCCGTTTTCCCTGCTGGTTAGGACTGGTACTGGTATTCCGTGCGCGAATGTTATTATGGGAGAATAGGACACAAAAGAAGGTTCATGATACATGACCTCATCGCCGGGATTAACGAGGGCGCGTACGGCGAGGTCGAAGGCTTCGCTTACGCCGACGGTGATCATTACTTCTTTGACAGGGTCATACTGGGTTTTAAATGAGTTTTCTGTATACGCGGCGATTGCCTCGCGCACTTTAAGGATGCCCATGTTTTCGGTATATGATGTTTCGCCTCGATTAAGAGACTGGATGGCGGCTTCCCGTATATGCAATGGTGTATCGAAATCCGGTTCACCGATGCTCAAGCTTATAATGTCTTTTCGCGTGTTGACTATTTCAAAAAAGTCGCGAATACCCGAACGCGGAACATTGCGGATATGGTCGGCTATAAATTCTGATGTTTTACGGCTCATTGTATGTTAACCAGTGTATTCAGTTGAATGTGTTGGTTTTATGTAACCTTGTGAAACGACACGCATATTCGTTAATATATCCTTGGTTTACAATATTATTTATCTTCTATAGCATCTTATAGATTCAGGGAATTATTTCAACATTTTAGGTCAAAAACCGGAGATAAGCCCTATTGTATAAAGTTTTCAGGGATAGCCCGCATGCTACATGAAGAATCAGTGGGAGAGGGGAGTTTTTGACAGGATAACTGGATTAACAGAGATTAACACGGGATGGTCCAGGAAATCTTAATAAAACGATAGTTTTATTTCAGATTTCCTGAACGGTTTTTCTGATGGAGAGGAAGAAAAGAGACATGCAATTCTTCACCAGAGGCGAGCCCATACCCGCCAAGGCCGGCGTTATTGAGGATTCGCGGTATATTCATACAGCTTTATCCTCAATGCATTGGCCTTGATTGGCCTGGACTCGTGAAATAAGTGTGCCAGCCCGCATATTTCATGAAGAATTGCATGCGTGTGGGATAAGACGTTGTAAAACAATGGCTTTGTGCAGTAGTTAGAGATTGTTTGACAAATGCAGTTTGTAATATGGTTCCAGAAGAGAAAAGATGACGCGGTCGAATTCAGCGTGGGTATTGTCAAGGAAGCCATTGCGCTGATGGATCAGAAACGGAAAAATCCGGATCTGTTCGGCAAGATTATGAAAGAGCAGGAGCTTGCCGGATTGATTCATAGACTCGCGCCGAGTGCGAAGCACGGCAAAGGGGTAAAGCGGGAGGAAAGCGCGAAGTTGCTCCGGAAGGCTTTGACAGAAGTGTTTGACATACGACAGGATCTTATGAAGGCGGATGTGGAGCAAATGACTTCGGATCTGGCGAATCTAAGGACGTTAATTCAGAAACGACAGGAGAATAGACAGGCGATTATCGAAAGACGTTTCAAGGATCTGACGGAAGATGCTGATTATTTGAAATGGTGAAATTGACAGGGAGGCGTTCTGATGGGATTTGACAACGTGCGTATAGTGCTTGTGGGGCCGTTGTATGGCGGCAACGTTGGTTCGGTTTGCCGCGCAATGGCCAACATGGGTTTTTCGGATCTTGGCCTGGTTGCGCCGCGCCGTTTGAACATGGATGAAGCGAAGATGATGGCGTGTCATGCCACGGATATCCTGGATAACAGGACTGAGTTCGCGAGTTTGGCGGAAGCCGTGGCCGACTGTGGTGCTGTAATGGGCGCAACCGCGCGAACGGGTTTATATCGTCAGCATGCCAAGACGCCGCGTGAATGGGCTGGTCGCGCGGTCGCGGAGGCAGACAAAGGCAAGGTGGCCCTGATTTTCGGGCCAGAGGATAATGGTTTAACCAATGAAGATCTGGCGCTTTGCACGCAGATCATACAGATACCGACAACGGAGGCGTACACTTCTCTTAATGTGGCACAAGCGGCGATGATATGTTGTTATGAGCTTTTTGTCGCGGGTGGCTCGTATGAGCCGCCCCTGGAAAAATCACCGGAGGCATCGTCGGAATTGAGGGAACGAATGTTCATGCTGTGGCGGGAAGTCCTGCTTCGCGTAGGTTTTATAAAAGAGGATAATGCTGATCATATGATGTTGGGATTGCGAAGGGTCATGGGGCGTGGGGCGTTGACGGTTGATGATGTCCATATAATGATGGGAATCGCCCGCCAGGCCGATTGGGCGGCCAAAAACGGTTCCTGTCCGGGTTGATAGATATTGAATGTTGAAAAAAGGTAACGTATAATAGCAATTTGCATATATCTGGTTTAACAATGTGATAGCAGAGCGATGAAATGACCGCATTAGCTGAAACTTATCTTGCCCGGGTGCTTGCTGGCACGGGTTTGCTGACTGAGGAGCAGATTGAGAATCTGCTTGATCTTGCGCGTGCTGATAATGTCGGCATAACTGAAATTATCATACGTGAAGGATACATGCGTGAGGACAAGTTCTTACAGGCGCTTGCTGGAGTGCTGAATCTTCCTTTTGTACGGCTTAGTGATATTGTTATTGATGATGATGTATTAAACAAGATTCCGACCAAAGCTGTTTTTCAATACAATGTTATTCCAATCTCGTCTGAAGATGGTGTTTTGACGGTTGCGTTAAATGATCCATTGAACGCCGGTGTTCAGGATTCGATTCGTCTTGCGGCCGGCATCCGCGTAAAGCTCGCGTTGAGCACGTCTTCTGATATAGCCAAAGCGGCCAGAACCCTTTACGGGGTGGGTGCTGACACGTTTGACAAGATGATGCAGGATGACAGGTTTGATGTTGATGTAGAGGAAGACCTGACCAAAATTGATCTCAGCGAGCTGGATCAGGAAGCGTCCATTGTGAAGTTTGTGAACCAGATAATATGGGAAGCGTGTCAGCAGGGGGCCACGGATATTCATTTTGAACCTATGGAAGACAGGCTGAGGATCAGGTATCGGATTGACGGGATTCTGCATGACACGCCTGTTCCGGCGCAGTTGAACAGGTTTAAGGCGGCGATTATTTCGCGCATAAAGGTAATGGCCAGTCTTGATATTGCCGAAAAGCGTTTACCCATGGACGGTCGTATTGGGCTCAGGGTTAAGGGGCGGGACATAGATATTCGTGTTTCGACTATGCCGACGGTATATGGTGAGAGTGTAAGTTTGCGTTTACTGCAGGGCGGCGGCAATTTTGTTAATTTAAAAGAGCTCGGGATGAGTGACCGGGATTCCGAATTGATAGAGAAAGTTATTCATCGTCCGAATGGAATAATTCTTGTTACAGGTCCGACGGGGTCTGGTAAATCGACTTCGTTATACGCGTTTCTGCATGAAATAAACACGATGGACCATCGTATTATGACAGCTGAAGAGCCTATAGAATATGAGATGGCCGGGATTAATCAAGTATTGGTTCGTCCGGAGATAGGGCTTACTTTCGCGAAGATTCTAAGATCTTTTCTACGTCAGGATCCTGATATCATAATGGTCGGTGAAATCCGTGATTTGGAAACGGCTGAAATAGCGATACAGGCTTCGCTGACTGGTCATCTTGTTTTCAGTACTTTGCACACCAATGATGCTGCGGGCGCGTTTACTCGTTTGCTTGATATGGGAGTGGAGCCGTTTCTTGTGGCATCTGCCGCTGAAGCGGTTATAGCCCAGCGGCTTGTGCGCAAATTATGCAATCATTGCAGGAAAGCGATTGAACCGGATCTCGGTTATTTGCGTGAGATTAATTTTCCCGTAGAGCGTTTGGCTGATTCTGTCATTTATGATGCCGGCACATGTGAGAACTGCAGGATGATGGGGTTTCAGGGGAGAGGCGGCATGTTCGAATTTCTAAGGGTTACCGAGGCAATTGAATCGCTGGTGGTGGCACGCAGTTCCTCGAATGAAATAAAGCAGAAAGCGATATCTGAAGGAATGGTCACTTTGCGTGATGATGGATGGAAGAAGGTTTTAGCCGGCTTTACGACAATCGAAGAAGTGGTACGTGCGTCTGAAGAAAATGATTAATGGTGAAGGTCTGGGCGTGGCAGTGCCGATTTTCAATTATTGGGGCACAGTCAGGAATGGTTCTGTAAGACATGGCGGAATTCAAATATACGGCAAGATCCCGAAAGGGAGACAAGGTTGAAGGAACGGTTGAGGCGCCGGACAGGCATTCTGCTTTGATTCAGTTGGAAAAGATGGGATGTGTACCTGTTTCGGTTATAGAAAAAAGTGCTTCTGCTGTTGCTATTTCCGGCAAGGACGGTCCTCGTTTCACCTGGCTAACGGGTATGAGGGAGAGGATGAATGGTCGTGAGGTCCTTTTATTTACTACTGAGCTGAGTGATCTGCTGGCATCCGGCATGAAGCTTGGTAACGCGTTGAACAGTCTGGCAAATAGAAGAACGAAAAGAGCGGGGAGCAAAATTATTGCGGGGCTTCGTGATGAAATCATGCAGGGATCCAGTTTGTCTGAAGCACTCGCGAAATATCCTGAGACATTTTCGAATTTATATATAAGCATGATACAGGCAGGTGAAGCCAGTGGGGCGCAGGCTGAAGTTTTGAGACGGCTTGTAAGTCATTATGAACGTGTTCAGGAGACCAAAGAGAAAGTGACGATGGCGCTGGTGTACCCTGTTATTGTCATTTCTGTTGGAATAATCACAATGATTTTCTGCATGGTATGGGTGGTGCCGAAGTTCAAGGTTATTTTTGATCAGATGGGTGAATCTTTGCCGCTGCCAACGAAGATATTGATAGGGAGCAGTAAATTTATGGCGCAATACGGCATATTTATTATGGCTGGAATTGTAATTTTATCGGTGATGATCAATCGCTGGGTAAAGACAAAGCATGGCAAAATGTGGTGGCATGGTCTTCTTCTCAGGATTCCGCTTGTGAAAGGCATTGTGGCGTCGAGTATTTTTTCGAATTTTGCCAGGACCCTTGGTACGCTTTTGGTCAATGGTGTGCCGGTATTACAGGCGCTTGGCATTGTTGAGCGTACGGTTGGGAATGTTGTTGTGGGCAAAGAGATTCGGAATGCGCGGGATCGTGTTACTGATGGAACAACTATTTCGAAGCCTTTATCGGCTGGCAGGATTTTCCCTGAGACCATGATAGACATGCTTGCTGTTGGTGAGCAAACCGGCGACATGGCCGGGGCGTTAACGCATATAGCAAGGCGTTATGAGGGGGAATTGGATCGTAAAGTAAAGATACTTACGACAGCGCTTGAGCCTATACTGATGGTTCTTGTGGCATTAGGTGTTGGGTTTGTAGCGATGGCGATTCTTATGGCGGTATTTAATATGACCAGTGGGATGGGGTGAGGTTAACGGGTTATGTAAATGTGGGATATTTGCCACGAAAAGCATGAAGAAAAAAAGAGATTTTTTTGACCCTACTTCGCTGATAAGCTACGAAGGGCGCGCAGGATAACAGGATGGAGACAGGATTAAGAGGAACGGGATGGTCCAAGAAATCTAAATAAACAATAGTTTCTTTCAGATTTCTTGAACAGTGTTTCTGATGGGGAAAGATGGGTTCAATATCCAATATCCAACAAGGAATGTCCAATGACCAAGTAGAGAAGAAAAGGGGGAGAAAGACCATTTCGTGGTAAGTGTTGATAAAACGTTAATTTACTCAAAGATAGGGCAGAATTTTTGACAGAACGGGAAAAGAAGAAAGGAGATAAGTATGAAAGAAAAAGAAGGTTCAAGACGGGATGTGGCACGTGGTGGTTTTACGCTTATAGAAATAATGCTGGTGGTTGTTATTATCGGTGTGTTGATGGGGATAGCCGTAGCTTCGTTCAGTGGTCGTAGTGAACAGGCGCGGATAAATGCGGCAAGGGCAAGCATTGGCGCTATCAGCACGGCAGTTGATATGTATGAGGTGGATACCGGCAGGTTGCCGCCGTCGTTGAATTCTCTTGTTCAGAGTGATGGTGCTGTTAACTGGCGCGGCCCTTATATTAAGGGCGGTGCTGTTCCAGTGGATCCATGGGGGAACGTGTTCAGATACGAGCAATCGGGTGATGGTTACAAGGTAAGTTCCGGCGGACCTGGTGACGGTTCTGCTGCTATTACGAGCTGGTGAAACGAATACGTCATAGGTTTATACAAAGAAAGCGTGCGCAAGGCGGGTTCACGCTCATAGAAATACTTCTGGTATTGATGATAATCGGGATTGTTACGGCCGTTGTTGCTCCCGGTTTCGCCAGATCCATACGCGGCAACAGGTTAAGAACGGCGGCGCGTTCAGTTGTCATGGCAGGTCGTTATGCGCGTAGCATGGCTGTTCTGGAACAAAAGGCAATGGATGTTTCGTTTGATATTGATGCGGCGACAGTATCTGTTGGTGATAAACTGAAGACGAAGCTTGAAGGTGTGCGCGTGGAATATGTTGAAATGAAAAATGAAGAGATTTTCATGAATGGGGTTTGTCTGGTGACTTATCGGAGCAATGGCAGGTGTGTTCCGTACAAAGTCAAGATTTTGGATGAACGCGGTGCGTGGGTTGTAGTTGAAGTGGACGCGCTTTCATCGGCCAAAACGGAGGGTGGCCAGTGATGAAAAGAAAAGGATTTACCCTTATTGAAGTGCTCTTGGCCTCGGTGATTCTGGGCATAGGTATGGCTGTAATGCTTGTGGCGGTTTCACGCTGTCTGGTTTTGATGAAACGGACGAAGGATTTCCAGATGGCACAATGGACGATGGGTATGGGGGATCTGACTTATCCCATTGACCCGAATGATGACACCACGCTGGAAGTGAATGAAGATTATGATATTACGGAAGGATTCGCGTACGCTCGCACGGCAGAGGAAGTGGAAGAAGAGGGCATGGATCTGATCGAAGAAAATGGTGTCCGTTTGTTTATGGTCAAGACCAGTGTGAAATGGTCTGATGCCGCGCCTGTTGAAGAAGTTACGCGTTATGTTTTGATCAGGGAAGACGAGAGCAAATAGGCTGTGGTGCTATTGCGGTCGAAAGGGGAATGGCCGGGAATGAAGGCAAGAGAATTGAAAAAGAAAAAGGGGTTTACGCTTATAGAATTATTACTGTCTCTCGCGATCATGTCGATTATTATGACGCTCACGTTTTTGACTTTTTCTACGGTAACCAAGGCATGGCAGATGGGGCAGGCACTAAGTGAGGATCTGCATCATGGTGAATTTGTAATGGAGCAATTGGTCATGGGTCTGATGTCGTCCTATTATTCCGGCTCATCAGGTAATTCTAAATATGGGTTCTGGCTGGACAGCATGGGAGGCAGTGATGAGATCAGCTGGGTAAAGCTGGGAACGGCGTTGGTGGGGGATGATTGTAAGTTCGCGGGCAGTCCGCATCGTGTTATTGTATCCATTGAGCCGGATGAGGATGGACGGTCTGCTGTGGCGGTGAGAGCGTGGCGTCTGGCGGATGAGCCCGAGGATTTTGATTCTGATGAACTGGAGCCGATTTTTCTTTCGACCATGGTAACATCCATTAAGTGTGAGCCGCGTGATCCGGAACCAGCTATGGAGGGTGATGTGGAGTGGATGAATGAATGGGAAGAAACGAACAGACTGCCTGTAGCGGTGAAGATAACGTTGGCTTTAGAGCCGTTGGAAGAGGATGGTGAGCCCATAGAGATACAGAGAGCGATAGAGATACCGGTGGCGCCGCTGTCATGGTCGCAGGGTTCGGCATCATCTCGCAGTGTTACACCTCCTTCTGGCGGTAGGCCTCGGAGAGGCGTGAGGCCTCGCTTGCAACTGAGGCAATAGAGGTTAAAATGTTTTACGGTTCATTCGTGAAGAATAAAGAATTCAGGCAAGACGGTTCGGTACTGATAGTGGTATTATGGGCCATTATGCTGCTTTCGCTTTTTGTTGTTTCATTTGCGTTTGATGCGCATATGGAGGCCAAGATCACCTCATATTACAGGAAGCGAATGAAAGCTGAACATCTTGCAAGATCTGGTGTTGTGCTATCGGAGATGGTATTACTGCAGACCTCATTAATGGACAAGTCGGCGGATAAGGAAGATTTAGTTGGGTTGAATAGAGAGGCTAGACATCTTGTTGATGCTCAATCTGTCACGTTGACCCGCACTCTGGGTGATGGTGATATTACCATAAATATAGTCACAGAGATGGCGCGCAGGAATGTCAATCTTCTCAAGACCGAGGAGGAATGGGCTCGTGTTCTGGAGGTAGGCGATATTCCGGAGGAAATGTGGCAGGAACTGATTGATTCAGTCCTGGATTGGGTTGATCCGGATAATGATCCGCTAATGTATGGTGGTGAGACGGAAGATTATTATACCATGCTTGATCCTCCTTACAGGGCTAAAAACGGTGATCTTGACACGGTTGATGAGCTTCTTCTCGTAAAAGGTTTTAACAGGGCGGTGCTTTACGGCGGCGTAATTGAAAATGAATACGGCGAGGAGTATCACATGAGTGGAATAGCGGACCTTTTAACTACTTTTGGCGGAAAGAAAGTGAATGTAAACGCTGCTTTGCCGCGTGTATTATTGACGCTTCCAAGCGTTGGTGATGATATTGATTTGATTGTAGGCGCCATTTGCGAGGAACTGGCGGATTATAGCGAGGATGTTAATGACGAAAGTTTTTCATGGCATTTTTTTGAAAGTGATGCTGATATGTTGGCGCGTATTCCTGAACTGGGCGTTAAGCCATTGAGAGATTATGTGACGACACAGTCGGAACAGTTTTATAGAATCACATCAATTGGTTCCGTGCAAGGTGTCGAGCGTGTGGTTAATTGCACGGTCAGTTTTGACAAGAAACAAATGGTCATTATGCGCTGGAGCGAAGAAGGCTGAATTTTCAGGTTGTATAATGTTTTATTGAGAGGCGCTGGAGAATGGGCAAGGAGTACATAACAGGTTTAATAGTGCGGGATGACATCATGGAATGGATGTCTGCGCTCAAGATCAAGGGGCGTCTGAATGTGACGACCTCCGGCAAGGTATCGCTGGCTGTTTCGGGTAAGGATGTCGAGGCGGAGGGAGCGGCTGGTGGTGAATCAAATGACATAGCGGCTGGCATTAAGTCGGCGTGCAAGGGAATCAAGGGTGGGAATGTGACTATATGTCTTGATTCCTCTCAGCTTCTTTTGCGTGTATTGAGCTTACCGATGGTTGAGGATGATGTTGAACGTGCCGGGATGGTTGAACTGCAGGTGGACAAATTTTCACCGTTTCCGGTAGACAACATGGTGGTTTCACATGAAGTGCTTGACACTGATGATGATTTTACCCGTGTTCTCATTGCCGCTGTTAAGAAGGATATCATCATATCGCTTGGTGAGAAGCTGTCTTCCGCTGGAGTACATCCTCTGCACGTGGATATTATTCCTCTTGTATGGCTGTATTTACTGCGTAATTCCGGCAAAATTCTGGAAGTTGGCTGGCAGACGATTGTGCGACTGGATTCCGTGGTGGAAATAATGGTCTTAAAGGATGGTATTCCGGTTATGATCAGGTCGCTTGGCAGTAGGCATGATACGGTGTCGGAATGTTTGTTTAATGAATTGATTGATGAGCTGAAATATACGCTCTTGTCTCTTGAGCTTGAGCACGGCGTTGCTAATTTGAACAAGGTGGTTTTGTGGCACCATGATGATTCACCTGTTGAGGCGGGGATGTCCGAAAAAGTAGCGGCAGAATGCGCATGTGAAGTTGTTCTGGAATCACTGGAATCTCTGCCTCCGTTCGCGGAAGGGCTGGTTAAGCGTGCGGCTCTTCGCGATGGGCGTATGATGGATCTGGCTCCTGAAGCATGGGGTTTTAGTCAGGAGACGAAAAAATTCAGGAAAAAATCGACAAGGGTAGCAATTAGTCTGCTTGGCGGGTGGGTTGTCTGTACAGGCTTGTTTCTGGGTGGGTTCCATCTTCAGGAATATTATCTTGACCGTCTTGAGCAGGAGCAGAATACATGGCGCGAGAAAGCCTTGGAGGTCGGTCAGATGCGGCGCAGGGCGGTAATGATTGGCAGGTACATGGACAGGACGCAATCGGCGCTTGAATGTTTAAGGGAGATTTCCGAAAGCCAGCCGAATGGTGTTGAGCTTGGTAATTTTGAATATACGAAAGGTGAGAAAGTTGAAATCAATGGCGATGCCGGATCGGCAGGAATGTTTTACGAGTTCAAGAAACAGTTGGACGAATCAAAATTATTTATTGAAGTAGAGATAACATCAGGGCCGACCAGGAGCAGGCAAGGCAAGGAAGGCTTTTCATTAAGATTGAAATTGCCTACAGGTGAGCAATGAAGGTTTCGAGAAGAGAAATTATATTGGCAATATCGGCCGTTACAGTTAGTCTTTACGGCAGTTCAATGTTGCTGGCTCGTGAAAGGGTGGAGACGTGGCGTGGTCTATTGGATCGGCGGCGCGTGATGCTTGAGCAGATAGAAAGCGACAAGAGGCTTGTTGGTCAGAAAGAAGTGTTGTCGGCCAAGCTTGAAGAGCTCAGCGGCATGCTTCCGTGTTATCCGGCGGACATGAAAATGGATGTTCACTGGCTTGCCGTGATGGACAATCTGGCGGCCAAGCATGACTTTAAAATAACCAAACGGAAACCGGGTAAAGAGGAGAAAATAGGGGATATATACGAATTATCGATTGTAGTACCGCATGAAGGCTGGAATGGCAGTTTAGACGCTATTGTGTATTTCCTGTTTGATCTACAGCGTGAAGGTGCTATGTTGGATATTCGGCGGTTGTCCATAAGGGCCAAGCCGGGCGGGTTATTGGGCGGCAGTTTTTCGCTGTACTGCGCTTATACGAGGGAGAACGCGGTGCAGGGAGACCAGAAGGAATAGCTTCATGATGAAATGCAGGAAAAGGCAAGAAAAGAAGAAAAACAGCAGGGCAAGGTTTGCTGGTTCACTTATGATGGGCTTACTTGTAGGGTTGTATGCTGGAATTTTATTGGCGCAGCCTGCGCCACGGTCTGGCTCGATCAGGCTTAGTTTCAAGGATGTTCCATTGGACATGGTTCTGGAGGATTACAGTGAGAAAACAGGACGTGTCCTTCTGCGTTCTCCTAAACTGCCGACGGCAAAGATTACATTAAGGAGTCAAGGTGAGCTGAAGATTGAAGAGTATCTTGATGCCATTGAGCATATACTGGGGATGAACGGCGTTTCGATTATGCCGGTGGGTGATAAGTTTCTTAAAGTTGTACCGAGCATCGCGGCCATGCAAGAACCAATGCAGATTCGTGATGAAAACACTGAAGAGTCGCTGGAGGAAAAAGGCCGGCTGGTGAGTCAGCTTATAACGCTTAAGCATATGGAGTTGGCGGATGCCGAGAAAGCTGTTGGGCCGCTTCGCCATACTGAATTCGGCAAAATACATTACTTTGAAGGTATTAACAGCATGCTTGTCACGGATACAGAGGCAAGTATCAAGCGGATCATGGATATTCTTGAGATAATAGATAGGCCCGCGGCGGCGGCTCGTGAGGTGCCCAATATAATTGTTATTCGCTATGCGAAGGCTGAGGATATAAAGAAGAAGCTTGAAGAGATAATCAAGAATTCGCAGGAGGAAGCCAAGAAATCAACAGCACCGCGTCAGAGAACGTCAGGTCCGCCTGGTGTTGAAAGGGCTTCCATACCGGGTGTTATCAGGGCGCGCAGGCAGCAGCAGGAAGCTGCAGCCAGTGTTTCCGAACTCGATCTTATTGCGGAAGCGGAACGCGGTGTGATACGCGGCAATGTTCATATTGTGGCTGATGACCGCACGAATATCATGATTATAATTACGCGTCCGGAAAACATGAAATTTTTTGAAAAGATAGTCCAGGTTCTTGATGTTGAAACATCGCCTGATGTTGTTGTTAAGGTTGTCAGGCTCGAATATGCTGATGTTGAAAATGTTGCCACTATGCTGAATAATCTTATTGGTAAGAAGGACAACAAGGATCAGGCGAAATCAATTGCCGCGACCCGCGGGGTGGAAGAAGGCAAGAGTGTTGATCTGAACGAGTATATCAGCAGTCGTGAAAAAACGATTGGTACTGTTCCTGAAAAGCAGTCGAAGGCCGGCGAGCTTTCTTCCGAAAACATAAAAATTCTTGCCAACAAGCGGACCAATGCACTGATCATAATGGCGAGCAAGGCGGACATGGCAATGCTGGAAGAGATTATTAAGGATATGGACATGGTGTTGTCTCAGGTCCTTATTGAAGCGGTTATACTTGAAATTCAGCTTGGGGGCTCAATTCAAACAGGCATTGACTGGATACAGCGTTCGATGATTGCCTACAATGAGAAAGATGATGGTACGCGTAAACCGCGGTTTTCGTACGCAGGCGGCGGCGGGGCCGGTGACATGGCGCCCTTGGACGCGACGGCATTACAGAGCGTGTCCAGTCTGTCAGGAATAGGTTCTGGATTGACATACTACTTCACGCATTTCGGGTTGAATCTTGACGCGGTGCTTCATATGGCGTCTGGCGACAATCGTACGCGTATCATATCATCTCCGGTCATAGTAACGCACGATAACACGGAAGCGACGATTGATTCTTCGGAAGAGCGGTATTTTTACAAAGGGAAGCGGTGGGTTGGTTCATCGACCAGTGACGGCCGTTACGAGGATGACGTTGAACGCAGGAAGGTTGGCATACATCTGACTGTAACGCCTCATATAAACAAGAAGAAACTTGTAGTCATGGATATTTCTCAGCAGGTTGAACAGCTTACGGAAGGTCAGACCATTGGCGATAACACATGGCCGACCGTGTTGGCGCGTGAATTGAAGGCTTCTATTTCCGTGCAGGATCGTGAGACGATTGTGCTGGGCGGCCTGGTGAAGCAGCAGCAGGGCAGTGCGAGGCGTGGCATTCCGTTTTTGTCGAGGATACCGATTCTTGGCTGGCTGTTCGGATACAAAAAGAGCGAGAAACTGCGCAGTGAACTAATTGTTTTTATTACTCCTTATGTTCTGGATACCCCTGAAGCCATTGCGATGGAGGCTGCCAGACGCAAGGCGGTGATAGATACCAAGGGTTTGTGGGAGAAAGGCTGGTCGGACAGTGATCTGGCTGATACGACGAAGCATTACAACACGATTATGGGGAAGGTGGCTCTGGAAGCGGCGATTAATGACAAGGCAAGATCTGAAGAAGTTCTTCCTGATGATGAGGCGGAGCAGATGGAATCTGCGCCTCTTATTGAAGAAGAGAAAGAGCCTGTTCGAGTTGAAGTTGATCATGAACCGACAGAAGAGGATGTTGTTGAAATTATTGACGAAGAGCCTGTGATTCAGGCTGAGACAGGTGTGTCGGAATTGGATCTTGATCCGGAACTCATGGAGTTTATTGGTGATGAGGCTGGCAAATGGGACAAATTGATTGAAAATGTTGACAAGCACATAGACGCTAAAGTCAAGGAAATGGAAGAGGTTAAATAAAAGATATAGTTGACAGTGTTATTTCGATTGGTTATCGTGCGCCGTTTGTGTTGTAGAGGGGATATTGAATGAAGTCATTTTTACCAAAAGATCCATGTGAGTCTCGCGACTGGGTTATTGTGGACGCGGAGAACAAAGTTCTTGGGCGGTTTGCTGTCCAGATAGCGAACATACTGCGTGGAAAAGATAAACCTACTTTCAGTCCGCAGGTAGATACTGGTTGTTTTGTTGTTGTGGTTAATGCAGAAAAGATAAAATTGACAGGGGCCAAGGAGCAGCAGAAAATCTATTGGCGTTACAGTGGCTTTCGAGGTGGGCTAAAGGGAACCAATGCGTCAACCATCAGGGCCAAGTGCCCGGATCGGCTGATCAGCATGGCTGTGAAAGGAATGCTTCCGAATAACAAGCTCAGCAGAAAGATGATCACGAGGCTGAAAGTTTACGCCGGGACGGATCATCCTCATGCGGCACAAAGGCCGAAGAAACTGGAATTGGCATAAATCAGGAGTTTAAGGGTGACAGAAGCAGTTGTTGAACATAACGCGACAGGACGGAGAAAGACATCAGTAGCACGGGTAAGGCTTGTTCCTGGTAACGGTAAGTATAAAGTGAACGGCAGGACGCTGGAAGATTACTTCAAAATTGAAGCATTGAGGAGTTATATTGAACAGCCTTTGAAGTTGACGAATACTTTCGGCAAGCATGATATCACTGCGAAAGTATCTGGTGGCGGAACGACTGGACAGGCTGGTGCCATGCGGCATGCCATTGCGCGTGCTTTAGCAACGGCGGACCCATCGCTCCGTGAAGTTCTAAAGAACAGCGGTTGTCTTACGCGTGACGCTCGAATGAAGGAACGGAAGAAGCCAGGAAGACCGTCTGCGCGTAAAAGATTCCAATTCTCGAAACGTTAATGCGATTGCAGCATAGAGTTATATTCCCGCAGTACAGGTTCCAATCGTTCATTTTTTGGCCGAAAGAGGTCTTTTTCGGTCCGTAATGCCGGAAATTTACGCATATCAAACGTGGTAATTATGGTAAGAAGATTGATTGCAAAAATAGGATCGATGAAAAGCAGGCTGGACAGGAAATTGTCTGACCGGCGAGATGCGGGAAAGAAAAAGCGGTTTAGCGACATGGGTTTACCTGATGAGATCATGCGGGCCGTTGTTGATCTTGGTTTCAAATATTGCACGTCGGTTCAGGCGGAGGTGTTGCCGCATGCCAAGAACGGGAGGAACGTGGCGGCTCGCGCTCAAACGGGCACAGGCAAGACGGCGGCATTTATTATTTCGATTCTTGGTCGTTTTCTTTCGCATGAAGACCAGGGCAAGAGGGGCCTGGGTGTGCCGCGTGCGCTGGTAATTGCGCCGACACGAGAGCTTGTCATACAAATAGAAAAAGACGCGATGGATCTGGGGAAGTATTGCGGTCTTCGGACGGTGGCAATTTATGGCGGCATGGATTTTTCAAAACAGCAGGCTATTCTTGCCAAGAAACCGGTAGATCTCATGGTGGCAACACCGGGCCGTCTGCTTGATTTTAAAGACAGAAAAATTATTGATCTACGGAAGGTGGAAGTGTTTGTTATTGATGAGGCGGACAGAATGTTGGACATGGGATTCATACCGGATGTGCGCAGGATTATCAGTGGTACTCCGCCGAAGGAGGAAAGGCAGACGATGCTTTTCAGCGCGACGCTTACAGAGGAGGTCAGATCCTTGTCATCTCAATGGATGCCTGATCCTGTTGTTGTGGACATAGAACCTGAGCAGGTGACGGTTGACACTGTCAGCCAGCTTGTTTACGCGGTGACCAGCAAGGATAAGTTTCGAGTGTTATTTAATCTTATTACGAAAAGGAAGATGGGGCGCACTCTGATTTTCTGTAATCGCCGGGATGGGGCGGAACGGCTTAGTGTTCAATTGCAGAAATACGGCATTGCGTGCGCTTTGCTCAGCGGCGCGGTTCATCAGAAGACAAGGCTCAAGATTCTGGAGTCATTCAAGACCGGTGATTTAAAGATAATGGTGGCAACGGATGTTGCTGCCCGCGGATTACATGTTAATGAAATTGATCATGTGGTCAACTATGATTTCCCTTATGAGCCGGAGTCATATGTGCACAGGATCGGCCGTACAGGCCGGGCTGGTGATACTGGAACGGCAATATCTTTCGCTTGTGAGCAGGAATCTTTTATTATTCCAGAGATCGAAAAGTATATAGGAGCGGCCTTTTCGTGTAAACAGCCTGAAGATGATCTTATGGAGCCGGTGACATTACGCGCGCGCGGCGCGAAATAAGCGTAATATTTCTATTCGACTTTCCTCTGTTAATATTCAATTATTACGCATCTTATGTGTGAGGTGAATATGACAAAATTCAAAATCATAAAAGGCGGAATTACTGCGCCAAAAGGTTTCAAGGCGTCAGGTATCAATGCCGGAATAAAAAACAACAAACTGGACATGGCTCTTATTGTATCTGATGTTCCTGCTTCGACAGCTGGTGTTTTCACGAAGAACAGGATTCAAGGTGCACCTGTAAAAGTTTGCAAAGACAGGCTGAAGGGCAAGGTATCGGCGCGCGCTGTGATCATTAACAGCGGAAAAGCCAATGCCTGCGTAGGCCCGCGCGGCATTGTGGATGCGGAGCGGATGTGTACCGTTGTTGGTGATATTCTGGGTATAGACGGCAAGACGGTGTTGGTGAGTTCCACTGGCACTATAGGGCTTCCGTTGCCGATGGACAAAATAGAGAAAGGCATAGGATTGGCGGTCGAGGCTTTATCGTCTGATGGCGGCGCTGATGCTGCGAAAGCCATTATGACCACTGATAAAGTTGCAAAGCAGGTTTCAATGAGTCTTGATATTGGCGGAGTGGAAGTTCGTATCGGCGCAATGGCGAAGGGCTCGGGCATGATAGAGCCGGATATGGCAACGATGCTTGCATATATAACTACCGATGCCGCTGTTGACGTGGATGCTCTTCAAAGCTGTCTTAAGGAATCTGTGGAACAAAGCTTTAATAAGATATCAGTAGATGGCGATCAAAGTTGTAACGACACCGTTCTTTTTCTGGCGAATGGAATGGCCGGCAACGATAAACTGAATAGGGAACATCCGGATTGGCATAATTTCTGTGAGGCCGTAAATGTTGTGACAAAGGATTTGGCGTTGAAAATAGTGGAAGATGGAGAGGGTGTCACAAAAGTAGTGACAGTAAATGTGCGCGGGGCAGTGTCGGACGAGGACGCATACAAGGCCGTGCGGCATGTTGGCAGATCACTGCTGGTAAAAACATCATGGTATGGCTGTGACCCGAATTGGGGGCGAGTAATTGACGCGCTGGGGTATTCGGGTGCTGAAGTAAAAGAGGAGCTGGTAGATATAAGCTATGATGATACTGCGGCTGTCAGGAACGGGCAGATGGCGCCTGGATTCAAGCTGGCTGATCTTGAAAAAATATTGGCGCAGAAAAGGTTTTCGCTGAATATAGATCTTAATCTGGGCAAAGCGTCGGATGTGCTTTATACGTGTGATTGCAGTGAGGAATATGTAAGGATTAATTCCGAGTATATGACTTGATGGTTGTGTTTTTCGCGGAAGGGGATTGAATATCCAACCAGGCTTCGCCTTTGGCTACGTCTTGGCACGGCAAGGAATATCCAAGGAAGAAGAAAAGACAATTGTCCCTCTGTGGCAGGTCGGATTTACAGAATGAAAATACATTATCCGGTACTGCCATCTAAATGGATGGTTCCTTTGGATGGATGAATGGATGCTCTGAACGGGCGGGGAGACGAGGAATGCATGAGATAATTAAAAAAGCGGATGTTCTCATAGAGGCATTGCCGTATATTCAAAGATTCAGAGGCAGTATTGTTGTTGTTAAATTCGGAGGCAGTGCGATGGAAAGCGCGGACAGGGCTTCTGAAGTTTTAACGGATATTGCTTTTATGGAATGCGTGGGAATGCGCGTGGTGGTTGTGCATGGCGGAGGCAAAGCTATCTCGCGTCAGATGGATAGGAAGGGAATTAAGTCCAGTTTTGTCAAGGGGTTAAGGGTAACGTGCGAAAAATCAATCAAGGTTGTGGAAGAAGTTCTCAAATCGGAGATTAACAGCAGTATTGTGAACACGTTGAAAGAGGCCGGGGCGAAAGCGGCATGTCTTGATGGGGAGACGCTCTTTACCGTAATAAAGAAAAAAATAAAGGATAAGACTACCGGTGAAACGCTTGACTGGGGTTTTGTGGGTGAGCCGGAAAAGGTAAATATCAAGCCTATTCTGGCAATGCTTGATAAGACAGTCGTTCCGGTAATTACGCCGTTAGGGCTTGGGCCGGATCGGAAGATTCATAATATAAACGCTGATACCGCTGCGGCCGCTGTGGCCCAGGCGTTGAAGGCGAGAAAGCTTGTGTTTCTTTCGGATGTTCCCGGTCTACTCAGGGACAAAGATGATCCTGAATCGATCATGTCTACTTTAAAAGTAAAACAAGTTGAAGGTCTGGTCAAAAAGGGGATTATTGACGGAGGCATGCTGCCAAAGGTTGAAGCTGGTGTGGCTGCTATAAAGGCAGGCGTTCGCAAGGTGCACATGGTGGATGGCCGAATGCCGCATTCGCTTTTGCTGGAGATATTTACTGATAAAGGGGTTGGAACACAAATCGTGGAATAGAATAATAGAGGAATATCTTTTATGAGCAAGAGTTTGGAAATAATGGATTTATTCAAAAAATATGTTATGTCGACATATAGTCCCAGTCTGGCGCTTGTGCGGGGGCAGGGAACCAGAGTATGGGATGCTGATGGTAAGGAATATCTTGATTTCATGGCAGGCATTTCCGTTTTAAATGTTGGATATTCACATCCAAAAGTTGTATCTGCCATATGTGAGCAGGCTGGTAAATTAACGCATGTATCCAATTTGTACTATACTGAGAACCAGGCTAAACTTGCTGAGAAACTGTCGGAGATATCTCTGGGCGGTAAGTGTTTCTTCTGTAATTCGGGCGCGGAAGCCAATGAGGCCCTTATTAAGTTGGCGCGGCTCTGGGGGCATGACAGTGGCAGATACGCAGTTATATGCATGAAAAATTCTTTTCATGGCAGAACTCTGGCCACTGCTGCGGCAACAGGTCAGAGTAAGGTGCAAAAGGGATTTGAACCCATGCCGGAAGGATTTGTTCATGCTGATTACAACGATATTGAGTCTGTAAAGGCTCTTGTTAATGACAAGACTGTGGCTGTCTTGCTTGAAGCAATACAGGGTGAGGGCGGCATTATTCCGGCTGAAAAAGAATTTATTACCGGTATTCGCCGGTTATGTGATGAGCAAGAGCTGTTGATGTTGTGTGATGAAGTTCAGTGCGGCATGGGGCGGACGGGAAAATGGTTCGGGTTTCAGTGTTACGACGTTGAGCCGGACGCTTTTTCAATGGCTAAAGCTTTAGGCAGTGGGTATCCGATCGGGGCTCTTGTGAGCGGGAAGAAGCTGACTGATGTTTTCCAGCCGGGCAAACATGCCAGTACGTTTGGCGGCACGCCACTTGCCTGCGCGGCGGCTCTTGCCACGCTTGAGGTTATAGAGGAAGAGGGTCTGCTTAAGAGGGCGATAGACGCGGGAGAGAGATTCAAGAAGGGATTATCGGGATTTACCGGTAAGTACGGGATTGTTAAATCAGTGCGCGGCATAGGGCTTATGCTTGGCATGGTGCTGGATCAGGATGCCAAGCCGTTGACAGAAGAAATAATTAATGCCGGCCTGTTGTGCCTGGCGACAGCCGGTAATGTGGTAAGGTTCCTGCCGCCATTAAATGTCAGTGACGCAGAAATAGACCAGGCCCTGAACATTATTGATAAATGCCTTGCAAAGCCGGGTTGCTGAAGTAATAGTTGATAAAGGTTTTCAGGAGTAAATGCTTATGACTATTAATGAACTGAAGAATGAAAAGCTGGGCATTTGTGTGTCCGGCGGACTGGACAGCCGGACAATAACGAAAAAACTTATTGATCTTGGTGCTGATGTTGTTTGTTTTACCGCTGATTTGGCTCAACCGGATGAGGCGGACATCAGTGATGTCGCCGAAAAAATGAGACCATGCGGCGTGGAGACTGTGATTATTGATCTTAAAAAGGAAATGGCAGAAGCGTGTTTTAAAATGATCAAGGCTCAGGCGATGTATGATGGTGGATATTGGAATTCCACAGGGATCGCGCGTGCGGTTACGGTTAAAGGATTAATTCCTGAAATGCTGAAGCACGGGTGTACGGTGCTGGCGCACGGAGCCACGGGGCGTGGGAACGATCAGATGCGGTTCGAGCGGTATACAAACGTTTTGGCGCCTGACATGAAAGTATACGCGCCGTGGCGCGACAAGGCATTGCTGAAGGAGTTTCCAGGCAGGAAGGAGATGGTGGATTATTTGAATAAAGCCAGTATAAAGGCTTTTCCGGGAGGTAAAAAAAGGTATTCCACGGACGCTAATTTAGCCGGATTATCTCATGAGGCCGCGGATCTGGAAAGTCTTGAAACGCCATGTACTATTGTTGAGCCAACCATGGGAGTGTGGCCGGAAAAGGCGCCTGATGCTGTTGAAGAATTTTCCGTGAAGTTCAAGGAAGGTAGAGCGGTTGAAATCAACGGCAGGAAGCTTTCCCCGCTGGAGATAATGCTGGAGGCCAACGCGGTTGGCGGACGGAACGGGATTGGTTTCAAAAACGCGCTGGAAAACAGAATGATTGGAACAAAGAGCAGGGGTGTATATGAATCACCGGGAATGGATTTGCTTGCTCATGCTTTACTGCAATTATACCAGGCTGTCATGAACAAGGATTCGACAAATCTGTTTAATGATCTGTCCCGATTTGTTGCGACCCAGGTGTATTGCGCCAGATATTTTGATCCATCGACCAGGGCGGCTCTGGCTGCGTTAGATGTTCTGGCGGAACCGGCATCGGGAACGGTAAAACTCGGATTGTACAAGGGGAACATGCATTTTATGGCAATGACCGGCTGTTCCGGATCGCTTTATAATGAAGCTGATTCTTCGATGGAGGCAAGTGAAGGTTTGAATCCCGTCAGTTCACAGGGTTTTGCCGAGGTGCAGAGCGTTGAAGCACGGACGCTGGCTAAGGCGGGCCAAATCAATTTGCATATTGCATGAAAAACTGCATGTGTATGGACACAGGTGGTTATATAGCAAAATTTGATATAGTCATGAAAATTGTTTTAACCATGTGGTTGTGCAATATGATTCGAGAAAAGAAAAGATACATGCAGTTTTTCACCGGGAGGCGAGCCCATGCCTGCCAGAGTCGGCGTTATTCGAGGATTCGCGGTATATTCATACAGCTTCATCCTCAATGCCTTGACTCTGATTGGCCTGGATTCGTGAGAATTGCAAATCAATTTGCATATCTCATAAAGAAAACCGCCCATGAGTTAAATCTATTGGCTGGATTGATGCGGAATGCATGGTCATGATTAAAAAGGAAAAAGAAAGAGAAGTGCCGGCAGTTCTTACGATAGCCGGCTCGGACAGTGGCGGGAGCGCCGGAATACAGGCTGACCTGAAAACGTTTTCGGCGCTGAAGGTTTTTGGTGCATCTGCCGTCACATGCGTTACGGCTCAATCGCCATGTGAAATCCGGGATATTATGACGGTTGATCCGGAAATGGTTGCTTTACAGATCAGGACTGTGTGCGAGGCGCTTCCTGTGTCGGCTGTTAAAACGGGGATGCTTTATTCTGCTGAAATGATATGGACTGTTGCTGAAGCAATTTCCGCCTGTGAAATACCGATGTTAGTCGTGGACCCGGTGATGTCGGCAACATCCGGCGCAATGCTTTTGAGGGCGGATGCGCTTAATCAACTTACTGAAACGCTTTTTCCGAAGGCAGTTATCATTACGCCAAATGTGCCGGAGGCTGAGATTTTATGCGGGCGTGCTCTTGGCTCGGTAAAGGACATGAAGGATGCAGCCGTGGAGCTAAGCGGGAAATATAAATGCTCGTGTGTGATAAAGGGAGGGCATCTTGGTGAAGGTTCATGCGTGGAGCGTGACAAGGATGTCTTCAATGTGCTTTGTAACGGGGGTGTTCTGAGTGTATCGGTATCGCCGCGTTTGAATGTGCCGGAAACACACGGAACGGGTTGTACGTTCTCGGCTGCGCTTACGGCCTTTCTCGCGCTAGGTGAACGAATGGAAGATGCTGTAACGCATGCCACAGATTTTGTCGCGCGCGTTCTTCTTAATGGGGTGTGGGTAGGTGATCATCGCGTCTTGTGGGATGAATAGGGGATCACAGATTACAGATCACAGATTACAGATTACAGATTACAGATCACAGATTACAGATCACAGATTACAGATCACAGATTACAGATCACAGATTACAGATCACAGATTAGAGATTACAGATTAGAGATTAGAGATTAGAGATTAGAGATTAGAGATTAGAGATTAGAGATTGCAGATTGCAGATTAGAGATTAGAGATTGCAGATTAGAGATTGCAGATTGCAGATTAGAGATGGGAAGTGTGGGCTTAGATGGCTTGAATAATATCGAAGATCTCATTCAGCGATTTATCAGGTGATGTTCCCGAGATGCGCGGAAATTTAGTTGAATCTTTCAAGTATGTATTGTCGCGTGTCAGCATGACTTTATTGTCGCGCACTTCTATTTTCTGTATGCCTTTTCCTGAAGCGGCGATGCGGAGCCTGGCGATGTTGAGCAGTCTTGCGCACGAAGGCGGGATCGGGCCGAACCTGTCGTTGAGTTCATCGTTGAGATTGACAAGATCCTGTAAGGTTGAGGATTCAGCGATTTTCCGATATATGCCGATGCGTTGTTGTTCGTCCTGTATGTAATTTGCTGGGATAACGGCGGAATTGTCGATGGGGCCGGGATGCCGTGAGAAGTCAATGAAGTCGATGTAGGTTTCAACATTGATCATTTTGGGGATATGTTCGCCCTTTTGTCGCGCGATGGTTCGTTTGAGCAGTTGGCAGTACAATCCGAATCCTATCGCGTTTATATGGCCGCTTTGCTGTGTCCCAAGTAAATTGCCGGCGCCGCGCAGTTCAAGGTCCTGCAGGGCAAGTTCGAAACTGGCGCCGAGCCCGGAATGTGCTTTTATTGCGTTAATTCGCGCGCGGCCTGCCGGGTCTATCTGGCCTTGAGCGGGCAGAAGCAGGTATGCATATGCTTTTCGGTTGGAACGCCCGACCCGGCCGCGCAGTTGGTACAGATCGGCTATTCCGAAGCGGTCGGATCTGTCTATAAGAATCGTATTGGCGCGCGGTATATCCATTCCGCTTTCTATTATGGTGGTTGACAGTAGTATATCGTATTCGCCGTTGACGAATGATTCCATTGTGGTTGACAGTTCTGACGGGTTCATGCGGCCGTGCGCGACGGCGATTCTGGCTTCCGGGATCAGTTTCTGCAGGCGATGTCTGACGCGTTCTATGGTCAGTATGCGGTTATGGAGATAGAATACCTGGCCTTCGCGCCTGAGTTCGCGTCTTATTGCTTCCCGCACGATTGTATCGTCGTTTCTGATTACGATTGTTTCTATGGCCATACGTTCACCTGGCGGGGTTTGGAGTAGACTCATTTCCTTAACGCCGGTCATAGCCATGTAGAGTGTTCTTGGTATGGGAGTAGCGGTCAAGGTCAGGACGTCAACCAGTTTGCGTAGTTGTTTGAGTTGTTCCTTGTGTGATACGCCGAATCTTTGTTCTTCGTCTATCATGACAAGGCCAAGATCATTAAAGTGTATTCCCGGCTGAAGCAGGGCGTGTGTGCCTATGACTATATCCACGGCACCGGTCTTGAGGTCGTTGATTATTGTCCGGCTTTGTGCTGGAGTGCAGAAACGGCTGAGCATTTCCACGCGTACCGGATAAGGGATCATGCGTTCAGTGAATGTGTCGAAATGCTGTTGAGCCAGAACAGTTGTGGGAACAAGCACCGCAACCTGCTTGTGATCCATTACGGCCTTAAACGCCGCGCGCATGGCGATTTCTGTTTTTCCATAGCCGGCGTCTCCGCAGACGAGCCGGTCCATTGGGCGTGTTGATTCCATGTCGGCCTTGACGGCGGTGATTACGGTATTCTGGTCCGGTGTTTCACGATATGGAAATGATTTTTCGAATTCGTACTGCCATTTTGAATCGCGAGAGAAGGAATAGCCGGCAAGTACATTGCGTTGGGCCTGTGTTTCGAGCAGTGACGAAGCGAGATCATGAATAGACTTTTCGGCGGCTGATTTTTCATTGTTCCATCGTCTGCCGCCAAGTCTGTGCAGGCGTGTGCTGGGCTTTGATATGCCGATATATTTGCTCAGGAGATGGATATGGAAGATGGGCACATGAAGCTTAGCGTTATCGGCGTATTCTACGGTGAGCGATTCCTGTGGTTGTCCATTGAACATGATTTCGTTTATGCCGATATATCGGCCGAGGCCGTGTTCAATATGTATAACCAGGTCGCCTGGTTTTATGTCAGGCAGTTTGGTCAGGCGGAAGGAAGGAGTGAATTGTGCTGTGATTGGTTTGTATCGTGTTAGATCTGTTTTCCGGCGGCCATACAGATCGGATTCGGCGATGATTATCAGGTTTGCTGATTCACTGATAAAACCTTGTGAAAGACAACCGACGACCAGATGACTGAAAATATTGGATTTTGAATTTTTTAATGTGGGCAAGTTATTGGCGAAATGATCAAGCGATCCCTGCGTGTCGAAAAAGAAGGCGACGGTGAACCCGCGGGCCGCGTATTTTGCCAGATTGGATAACAGTTCTATTCGTGATTGTTCAGTGATATCGGGGTCGAATGTATTGCGCGACAGTTGCGCAATTCCATGTATGGCGTTGATATGGAGCAGATTCGGGTTGGTAACGCTTTGAGAGTATGAGCCGGCAAATAGTTGCCTGGCATCTTTCATGGATTCGATTTGAGAGAATATTGTTTCAAAGCGAATGATTTCTGTTGTATCGGGTTCGGCTGTTGTTTCCTCGTAGTTCCGGGCGTGTTCCCGGATGGAGTCGAAGTCGGGCCATACGAAAATCGTATCAGGCGGCAGATATGAAAGGAGTGAATCCGAGTGGCTGACTGTTTTGCCGGTATGTGTGTCGAAATATTCCGAGCAGGGCAGGAGCATAATGTTGTCCATGTGTTCGACGGATTGTTGAGAGGCTGGATCGAAGGTGCGGATTGATTCTATTGTCGAGCCGAAGAATTCTATACGGAACGGCCATGGTTCGGATATGGGCCATGCGTCAATAATTCCTCCGCGCAGGCAGGCTTGTTTTTTTTCGACGACCTGACGTGTGAATTCATAGCCGGATTTGGTCAGAAGCGTTATCAGGTGATCCATGTTGATTTCCTGACCGGCAGTTAGAGAAATGGTGTGTCGATGCAGACTGTCGGGATTGGGTACTTTCTGCATGAGACTCTGGATGGACGTTATGATAATGGTTTTGTTGTTGTTCTTCAGCAGTTTATAGAGCGCGTACAGTCGGTGTCCCATAATGTCATGATCCTGTTCAGCGTTTACAGGAGATTCACGGGCAGGGAAGTAGATGGGTAGATTGTCCGGATTGGTGACAGGGCATATGGTAACTGCGTCGCGGTGTATGGTTTCGAGCGACTGGTGTCCGTCAGAGATCAGCAGGGCGGTTTTTCCCAGTGTTCTCTGCAGGGCGGAGGCGATTACCGCTTTACTTGCGCCTGGCAGGTCGTTTATGCAGGCTGAATGTTTTTCGCGGAACATGGTGGTCAGGCAGGCGGAGAATTTATCGATTATTTCCTCTGTATGCATCAGCTTGTTCTATTCATCGTCTGCAAGTCTGTTCTAGCGCAAGGTCAATGAAATTCGTAAGTCAGGTTGACGCTCAGATTCTGGCTAAGTATATAGTTTTCTCATGTGTGAAGGTGGTATATGCAGGACGGTTCTATATTTGGCAACGGTACGTCGTGCTATAGTTATACCTTCTTTCTTGAGATATTCTACTATTTGCTGATCGGACAATGGGGAAGAAGGGTCTTCTTTTGCGACCATGTTGGCGATGATGTCTTTTACTGTTTTATTTGATATTTCCTGTCCGTTTGCTGTTTTTATGCCGGGTGTAAAGAAATACTTGATTTCGAATATACCGGAAGGTGTTTTCATATATTTGCCTGATACAGCTCTACTTACGGTTGTTTCGTGGACACCCACTGTTTTTGCCACTTCGGCCATTGTCATGGGTTTCAGGTTAGATATTCCGTGGTCGAGAAACTCGGTTTGAACCTTCACTATTTCTGAAGCTATTCTGTATATGGTTCGCTGGCGTTGTTCTATTCCCTTGATGAGGAAGATGCCGGATTTTATTTTTTCGCGGATGTAGGCTTTTACTTCGGGTTTAGCATTTTTATCTTTCAGCAGGGCTCTGTAATGATTGCTTATGCGTATATGGGGCAATTGGTCGTCATTCAGGATGACGACATACTGGCCTTCAACTTTCTGAACGACTACTTCAGACATGATATATGTTGCCACTTCGGAACTGTATATTGAGCCAGGCTTGGGGTTCAGGGCGGAGATTAAATCGGCCGCGAACAGCACTTCGTCTGTAGTGACCTTTAATATTCTTGCGATGTCGTGATATTTTTTCGCGCCCAGTTTATCCAAGTGATCCCTTACGATATCAGCGGCGAGGGTATCGTCTTCGCCGAGATGTTCAAGCTGGATCAGGAGGCATTCACGCAGGTCTCGCGCGGCGACTCCTACTGGATGAAAGTCACGTATTATATTCATGACGATTTCAACTTGCGCAATGTCGCAATCAGATGAAGCGACAAGTTCTTCGATTGAGACGGTGAGGTAACCGTCGTTATTAATGTTTCCTATGATCAGTTCGCCTATTTTGGCGTCATTTTCCGGCATGCCGGCGAGGTTAAGCTGATTCATGAGGTGTTCCTGGAGAGATTCCTTCTGCTGGACTGAATCGAGGAGAAACTGTCGTTTCTCGGCATCTTCGATGGTATAAGGCATGGTCTGATGATAATCCTGAAAGAAATAATCGCGCCATTCGTCATCTAATTTGGCCAGCGCTTCGAATTCCTTATCGAATTTGAGGTCAGCATCATTTTCCTGCGACTCATTCTTTTCAGCGCCCGGTTCTATTTCTACCGTTTCCTGTTTAAGGGGTAATTCTTCAATGGTGGGGTTTTGTTCGATTTCCTGCTGAATCATGGACCTGAGTTCCATGATGGGAACCTGCAGCATTTCGAGTGATTGGCGGAGTTGCGGTGACAAGATCATCTGCAGACGTTGCGATTGAAGCAGTGATAATGTTTGATTCGGCATGCGACAGACTCCTCTGTGTGATTAAAGTTATGATGTCATGGTTGTCGGCTGTTCTCAAGAAAATAGTTAGCCCGCATATTTCATGAAGAATCAGTGGGAGAGGGGAGTTTTTGACAGGATAACTGGATTAACAGAGATTAACACGGGATGGTCCAAGAAATCTTAATAAAACGATAGTTTTATTTCAGATTTCCTGAACGGTTTTTCTGATGGA
>JAQBFJ010000142.1:0-5530 GCA_032123435.1 Verrucomicrobiota bacterium | reverse complement strand
GTTCTCTTCTCGTAATAAACAAGCTGTAAAGCGGTATCTATTGTCGTTGCTTCACTGACGTCATAACCGGCGCCCATTGTCAGGAAGTGCACATCGGTATCCGGCAGGCTAGGCCGCCACGCGTGTTCCGGTGTGGCATTTTCGTTGTAAATATAGCCAAGTCTGAGATCAAGCGCGTCTGTCCACGCGTATTCAGCGCCAAACTTCCATGCGATGGTATTATGGAAATCCTGCTGTTGTGTCACGCGCCCCGCGCCCGCGATATCTATTACTATGTCGTCAACAGCCTGCCAGTCGGTCCAGTCCAGGTTGACTTCCAGTTTCAATTGTTCTGTCGGTTTGTACGCGTAACCGAGAACAACGGATGCCGGAAAATCAAGTGTGGCTTCGACATCTGAACGAACGCCGCCCAGAGTTATATCTCCTTCGTAATCCACTGAAAAACCATGCCGATACGTTACTGCCGCGCTATGGCGCGAATTGATCTCGCATATTATGCCGATATTGGCTGATAGCGCCGTACCGTCGCCTTTAAGTTTGCTTTCCAGATCCATGCCGTTTGGTGCGCCGCCGCCAAGAACGCCGGCATCAACGATGTTTTCCAATTGTGCTTCTGAGTATATGAGATCCAGTCCAGCTCCGAGCATAATGAAATCGTTGAGTCTCATTCCGAATGCAGGGCATATATCGGCGACGATCAGATCCGAATATGTGGCCACGTAGCGTGCGAAACTATCCTGTGCCCATTCCGTTGATATGCCGTTAGGAAATGATATACCAAGACCGGCAGACATGTCTTCTCTGCCCATATCAGTTGTCCAGAAAACGGAAGGCACCATTTGCCATTTATCTTCGATATCGGTTTTTTGTCCTGAAGGCGATCTATGTCTCGCGTACGCGTTGCAGATAGTTGCATGAACATTAAGTTGATTGCCGCTCAGTTGCGCCAGGCCGGCAGGGTTCATGGCTATAGCCGAAGGATCGTCGGCTTGCACGATAAACGCCTCGGCCATCCCTGTGGCCTTGGCGCTTTTAACGTTTAATATCTTATAACCGTTGGCGTATGTCTCAATGCATATTCCCATTACGACAATACCAATTAATGCTGTCAGTGTGAATCGTTTCATCTCTGATGTTTCCTTTCCGCGTTTGTTTTATTTTTCACCAGCCCTAATTTACGAAAATCTTCCGTAAAGACAAAACAATAATCCTTTTTTAAGAGTGAATTTGTCAAAGCCCTGAATTATTCCTGTTTTGCCATTTCCTTCTTAATTGCTGTGCCGATTGTTTTACGTGTTATAGGTTTGGGAATGAGCGTTATGACGCCGAGCTTCTGAATCTCATCCGATCTATTGTGCAGACCTACACCACTCAAAAAAACGACCTTCTGGGCAGGGCATAACTTATTGATTTCGCGATAGACATCCAGACCATCGAGACCTTTCTCCATGATTATATCCAGCAGAACAAGGTCGTATGGTGTTGATGTTCTATCGGAAAGTTTGGAAAGCGTTTTCCTGTAGATTTCAAGCGCGGCCTCACCACTGTTGGCTGTTGTCACGTTATAGCCTAATCCCACAACATGCCGGCGAATGACCTCCAGATGTTTTTCAACATCATCAATTACCATGATGGTTCCTGTTCCCTCCAAGGTCGAGTCGGTATCGGGTTCATCAGGCGTTTCACTTGTTACGGGAAGGTACAGGCTGAAATGCGAACCTTCATTTTCAATGCTCTGTACGTTGATGTATCCCTTATGTTCCTTGATGACGTTCAGAACGATAGCCAGTCCGAGCCCTGTGCCGCTTTCCTTATTCTTTTTCTTGCTGGTAAAAAATGGCTGTAAGATCTTGTCCATATTATCACTGCTGATACCCTTTCCATTGTCGATAACTTCCGCAACGACATATTCGCCTTTTGGGATAACTTCGAATTCTTTGATATCTTTCTCCAGGCATTGCGTGCTTGTCCTTATTGTTACCTGACCGTTTTCGACGATTGCTTCCATGGCATTCTTTACCAGATTAACGAACACGCGCATCATGTGGGATCTACAGCCTTTAATCAGCGGGATATTTTTGGCAAGATTAGCTTTTACTATTACAAGCGGGTAATTGTGCTGGAGACTTCTGAAGGCGCGTATCTGGAAATATTCGTTTATTATTGTGTTCACACTGAGCGGATTCATCATATAGTTGCCGCGCTGGCTCAAAACGAGGAGATCCTGAGTAATTTCAATCGCCTGCATGCCTGAATCCCTTACATCTATCAATTCTTTTTCAGCCTTTGCGGTCAAATTCGGCTGATTCATTGATTTTAATTCAGATATTATCAGTTCCGGCATTGAAACCAGCGGCATGAATATATTGTTAAGGTCATGCGCCACGCCGCCGGCCAGAATGCCGAGATTCTCGATTTGCTTTATTCTGTTTGTTGCCTCGCGCAGTTCGTTTTCCTTCTTTTCCGCTTCTTTTGCTCCGGTGATGTCTCTGACGTTACCGACAATTGCGATGGGGTTTCCGGATTTGTCACGTATTACGGAATGCTTCAGGTTGATCCAGCGGTACTGTCCGTTAATATGTTTGACCATGCACTCAAGTGTGTTGTGATTTGCCATATTATCGTGGGCGTATTGCGTCGGCACAGTCAGGTATTGGCTGGCTTTTTTCTGCCAATCATCATGCAGCAGGTGCGTTAAATCCGTGAGCTTTGTTCCTGTAATTTTGTCAGGTTTATATCCAAGCACGGTTTCAATTGATGGGCTTATATAGTCAATGATATTATTCTTCAGATCCAGCCTGTAAATTATATCCACCGAATTTTCCAGCACGGCGCGCAGTCGGGTTTCGCTTTGCACCAGATTCTGCTGAAGGATTTCGTTTTCCTGGCGCAATCTGTAATTAGCGACGGCGTTTGTTATGGGTGCCAGCAGTTCCTCAATTGAGCTGAGCGGCTTCAGGATATAATCCTGGGCGCCGAGCCGCACTGCTTCGGCCGCTGATTCTACGCTATCATGACCAGTCAGCAGGATTACCGGCAGAAACGGGTTTGTTTTTCGTACGGTGCGCAATAAATCCAGGCCGCTCATTCCGGTCAGTCTGATATCGGCTATAATGGCATCATATTTTTTACCCGACTCGATTTCTTCAAGAGCTTTTTCTCCGGTTGAAACCTGTATTACGTTCAAACCGCGTTTCGTTAGCATGAGCGTGGTAGCATCACCCGACTCTATGTCATCTTCCACGAGGAGAACATTGATCGCGCCATTCATTAATTACCCTCTCGACATTTGCGCTTTTGTTGTCTGTCGAAACCATGCTGTAAATTGAAAGGCCACAATTATATCAAGAAGCAGAAGGTTTGTCTGTCAGCCTCGTCTGACGATTTTGTAGGACTAATCCTACACATCATGTAGGATTTTTCTTACAGCCTTTGTAGGACTAGTCCTACACGAAATAGCGCAGGGCAGTATAAATCGAGGATTACGGGTTAGTGGGGGAACCCATGCTTGATGGCCATTTTTGTAAGACTTGTTGTATTGGCGACGTCGAGTTTCTGCATCGTGCGTTTTTGATATGTGGAGACAGTCTTGGGCGAAATCTTGAAAATCTTGGCCATTTGTGCGATGGTATGACCGTTGAGGAAACTTGCAAGAATCTCTTTTTCCCGTTTGCTCAAAATGTCGAACGGACTGTTGTTCATGGTGTGGTTGGATGTGTATTCCTTTATGATAAAATCAGCCACAGCGTTTCTGGCGTAATATTCACCTTTATATACTGTGCGGATCGCCTCCAGTATTTCCGCAGAAGAAGATGTTTTTATCAAATAGCCCATTGCGCCCACTTTCAATGACTGGCTTATATAATCGCCTGATTCGTGCATTGAGAGCATGATGATTTTTGTCGCCGGTATTTTCTTCAGTATTTGTTTTGATGCTTCGATCCCGCTAAGTTCCGGCATGGATACATCCATGAGAATAATGTCCGGACGGAGCTTCTTTGTTAGCGTTACTGCCTCAAGGCCGTTTTTTGCTTCACCGATCACGCAGACATCGTTAGAATTCTCTAACAGCGAGCGAAGTCCTTCCCTTACGAAAGTATGATCATCAGCTATGAGAAGTTTTATTTTTTTCGGTTGTTTCTGTTTGATTCCCATAAAATCCTCCTTTTCTTTGTCAATGATCTCAAGAAGCTGGCGGAGTTTTCGCGTGGTGGCACAGGAGTTGATGGTTTTTTTCTTTAGATACTTTAACGGTCAGCTTTGTGCCTTTGCCTGGTTTTGAATCGATGAAGAGTCGGCCGCCTGCCGCGAATGATCGCTCGTCCATTATCAGCAGGCCCCAGTGTTTACCATCTATCTTATTGCCGAAGCGTTTATGGTTGAAGCCCGTACCGTTATCTGCGATTTCCATGATCATGCTGTCATGATCAGCAAAACAGCGCACATCTATTTGCGATGCCTGAGCATGCTTGGCGGAGTTGGCTATGGCTTCCTGCGCAATACGGAAAAGATTTGCCTGTACTTCAGGCGCCAGTGTTTGATCGATCGAGTATTGATGAATGTTCAAATGAACGCCGTTAAGATGATCTTTGAATTTGTCGTAATAACTTGATAATTGCTGTAGAACATCGCTGGTGTCTAGCGGAAGTATTTCAGTCATGAGAGTTCGAATGGAGATTATCATGTCAGTCGTAATTTTAATCGCCGTATTTGCGCCGGCTATGGCTTTTTCGGGGCTCTTGTTTGATTGCACGGTATGCTTCATTGATTCAAGGTGCAGTCTCAAAGCGACAATATGCTGAAGAATCCCGTCATGCAGTTCATGGGTGATCTTGAGCTTTTCATTTTCGGTTATCTCATTCATGCGCGCGTTTAAAACGCGTATTTTCTCATAAGCGGCCTTGAGTAATTCGTTTGTTTGTTTCTGTTCTTTTTCCAGTTGACGATTTTTAAGGAGTGTACGGTGACTACTGATTGATCTCTTGACAGGCAGAACAAGGTCGTCTATCGAGTTCAAGGGTTTGAGTATGTAATCCTGAGCACCCAGCCGTATTGCCTGGATGGCGGAATCAACGCTGTCGAAGCCGGTAAGAAGAATTACAGGGAAGTCTGGCAGATCTTCGCGAATCCGACGCAGAAGATCTACTCCGCTGAGTTCGCCAAGTCGGATATCCGTTACTATCGCATCATGTTTGTCGGGATCAAATTGTTCCAATGCCTGATCAACGCTTTCTACGGTTTCAACCCGTATCTTGCGCTTGGTAAGCATTGTTTCCATTGCCTGTGCCGACTCTTTGTCATCTTCTACCAAGAGAATATATATATTATCTTCTTCCTTGTTTTGTCGCGATTTGCTTTTCATTTTACTCAATATGATCAATCACAAAGTCATATTCCTTGCTGTCTTGTGTATCTTGTGCGGGTAGTTATATAAATATCATACATTTACATTAAAGCCAGCCTTATTTGGGGCCTGCTAATGAATTAGTATTGTAAAAAATCATGTGTAAATAAGGGGATATGGGTCACG
>JAQBFJ010000141.1:0-22128 GCA_032123435.1 Verrucomicrobiota bacterium | reverse complement strand
AGAATCACGCACTGATTGGAACATGTTGAAGGAGATGCCTGATTCGGAAATAGATGTTTCTGACATTCCGAAACTGGACAAGTCTTTCTTCTCTCGGGCTCAAGTTCGTATGCCCAAACGGAAAAAGGCTGTATCTCTTCGGCTTGATCCTGATGTGCTGAATTGGTTCAAGCACGAAGAAAAACAATATCAGACAAAGATCAATGCGGTACTTCGCGCCTATGTCGAAGCCCACCAGCATTGATAAGGAATGTGCTAACAACCGGATCCATGCGATTGAAAATGGCGCGCCATTTTCAACGCATGATCCGAGGCGTGTGTGCCGGGCATGGTACATAACTTGCGGAGTGAAAGTCTCCGCGCCAGGTATAAGAGAAGCCGAAGGGAAGCGAAAGGGCAACTGCGTTGTCGTGAGACAGGGTCGGTCCTCTTATTTGTATAGACGGTTCGCGTCGGGAAGATGTTAATTTAACTTGATTGATCAAATATTATTCATGACAATTCATTTAGTTACCAAAATGTTGTAACGTATTACACATATAACGTTGGAAAACAAATGATGAAAACCAAAGAAACAGTGGCTTCTCGACGTGAAGGAGGTACCGCCATGCGAAGACCCGTTTCGAACTCAAACCCTCTCGTGCAGTTCAACCTGTCGGTCGCGGATTTCGAAACCCAGATCACCAGGCTGCCCGAGGAAATCCGTCCGTTTTCAGCGCTCTCCGTCCACATGGCCGAGTTCCACGGCGACGAGACTCTCCGCAACCTGAACAGCGTGCTCACCCGCTGTGAGAACGCCGGCATACCGATCTACGTGCACGTCATGAACTACATCGTGAGCCGGGGCCGGATTCCGGTCGAACACCTCTCGAAGGCGCTCCGGGAGTTCTCGTGCCTGAAGGGGTTCGTGGCCGCCGAGCTGTCCGTGACCCGGTTGCAGAGCTTCGATGTCGACTACATGGTGGAGCTCATCAATCTTGCGGCGGAGACCGGGGCGCATTTTATCTGGCAGGACATGGGCTATCCGTACTGGCACAACATATTTCTCCAGGCGGGCGCCGACGAACGGCTGTTTCGCGCGTTCAGGGATCACGGCGAGCACGTGATACTGGTGGACAAGCAGAACGGGCGCGGACAGTACTTCCTGACCCGGGCCGCAATTCTGGGCATGTGGGGGTCGGGGCTGGTCTCGGCCTGGGGCGTGAACCCCGAGGACTGGTGGTGGTTCGAGATGGGCTACGGAGCTCCGTACACACCAAGCAGGGGATCGCGCGGTTACGCAGTCGAACACTCCTGCGGCTCGACCGGCGGCTGGGATCTCGCGAGCGCGTGGTCTTCACCCGATATTCTCTACGGGCAAACCATGCTGACAGCCATGGCGGCGGGCGCGACCGTGTACAGCTTCGAGATGCCCAGCCACGCCTACGGCGGTCGAGTCGACGGCTCCGGCTACCTCGAATCGCCGGCTTTCCGCAACGTGATCGCGCCGCTCGCGAAGCTGATCGGGGGCGGCGGCGTTCTCCCGGACCGCGAGGAAGTGGCCAGGCGCGCGCGCATCGCCTACCAGTGCAGGTCGCTCGAAGAGGACGAGGTCACCATGCCCGGCGAGTGGCTCTTCAGGCCCCTGTACGGGGCAACACGATCGGACGCGCAGATCATGTCGAACTGTCTCTCGCCCGAGTTCATCAACCGCACCGGGCGTTACTATTACCTGCCGGTACTTCCCATTCTCGCTTCCGAAAAGGAACGCTCCATGTTCGAGCGGGTCATCAGCCCCGGCCAGTTCAAAGATGACAACGCCCTGCGCGCATATTTCGACGGCGTGTATCCCGACCGATTCGGCGGCGATGCGCTTGTCCTGGAAACCGACCGCGCCCTTTTCATCACGAACTCGCATGCGAACAAGGACCGGGCGCAGGATTTCTCGGCCCCCCTCTCCGACGGACCTGTGTCGCAAATCTCGGGACGTCTGTCGGCGCACTCGCTGGCCGTGGTGAGGATCGCCGACGGCCGCGTCAATCTCCACGTGAACAACTATATGGTGAACTGGCACATCTGGGACGACCCTATGAAGGGCTCGTTCAATACGGTGGAGCGCTTCCGGCAGTACATGACCGAACCGGACGAGATGCTCAGGCGGCCCACGGTGCTCCGATGCGTATTCCGCGGAGAAACCCGTCCGAACGCGACATGGACCGGGCTGAACACGGAATTCGGCGATAACTGGGACGAGGGGTCGCGGACCCTGACGATTGTTCTGGTCCACAACGGCCCGGTTGACATCACCATCGAATCCGGTGAGCCCTGTCCCCAGTGTGCCGGTCGTTCTGCCGGCAAGGAGAACGCCAAGTGAGAAAACACAGCAGTAGAGCCACGGGTTGTATCACGCTCCCCGCCGAGGCGGCCGAGATGTTCCCGGACACGGCCTGTGAGCTTTTGTTGATTGCTCGATAGGCGTCACAGAAGCTTGTGATGCGGATATGGGACAGCCCCGCGGAGAAACCGTAACCCATGTCGTCCACGAGGCGGAGAGATGCCGCGCTCCTGCCGGGTTCTGAACTGGCGCAATATCCAGGCGAGTGCAGTCAACCGTCAGCCTGCCACGCGAGGGAAGATGAAGATCCGGGGCGCATGAAGAGGGTCAGAATCTTGGTTCAACGAAGACAGGCGGATGCATATATATGGGGGTTAGCGGCAGAGGTTCTGAATTATCGGAGTATTTTTTAAATGCAAGACGGCCGGTATCGGAAGCTGTTGGGAAAAGGTTTTCTTTTTCAATAAGCTTTTCGGGTGCGACACATTGTTTAAGTTTTTCTCCTATTCTGTCCCATTCGGGGGTTGCCACCATATGTTCCTTATATTGTTTTGATAAAACGTCAGGAAGCTCTTCTGGTGTTATAAGTTTTATAATTACTTCAGGTACGGGTGGTGGCATATCAAAAGCGGCAAGCCAAAGCATGTTACGACGGGCGTCGCCGATCACAACGAGTTGATCGCAGCTTGTTTCGCTGAATATTTTATCGGCAAGTATTTCGGCGCTGTTGATGCCGATCACCGGTTTGTGATCAGGCAGAGCCATAGCGCGTGTGAAAGAGATAGCGGATCTCAGGCCGGAAAAAGAACCTGGACCCAAGCCAGTGGCGAACATATCTATGTTCTTTGATTTTGTTGATGTCTGTTCGAGAAGGTTGGATAAAGCTGTTGCTATAAAGCGGGTTCCGGCAAGGGGACCGGTCAGTGAGTTTTCTGCTAAGATCATGTTATCTTTCAGAAGGGCGATACTGCCGATATTTGTTGATAATTCTATGGACATGATGATCATATTGCATTGCAGTAAAGCAATTACGGCGTGAATAGGCAAAGAAAAACTGCTGATAATAGGTGATTTTATTGGGTTTACAGTGGTTTTTAGATAGGCAGGTCTTTCTTTTTCGTTTTTCTGACTTGCCCGTTCTTTAGAATTATCTTAAGTTTACGGGCTTTTGGAGTGTACAGACGGTCTCCATGCCTTGGGGTATGGGTAAAAGGCTATGTCTATTATTAACTTGGAGAATTATGGAACAACAGATACAACGAAAAAAACGAATGAATTTTGATTTATCGGAATTCAGTGGTGATGATAAAGCCGAAATGACCCGGATGTATGAAGAAACAATGAAGAGCTTTGTGGAAGGATCCATTGTATCCGGGAAGGTATTGGAAGTAAGAGGAAATGAAGTCCTGGTCGATATAGGATATAAGTCGGAAGGAGTCGTTTCTGCCAATGAATTTGGCGATATTACAACGGTACATTCGGGTGATGATGTTAATGTACTTCTTGATAAGATAGAAGATGACGATGGCATGGTGGTGCTCAGTAAGCAGAAGGCTGATGAAAAGCTTGTATGGGAACGTGTTGCCAAGAACTATACAGAAGGGGCTGTTGTTGACGGGATTATGAAGAGCCGGGTCAGGGGCGGCATTATAGTTGATGTAGATGGTGTTGATGCTTTTTTGCCAGGATCTCAGATAGACGTCATTCCGTCTCATAACATAGATTCATATATAGGCAAAAAATACGAATTTAAGATCCTCAAGATCAGTATGGAACGGCGTAATATCATTGTTTCTCGGCGTGAACTTCTTGAGGAACGTCTTAAAAGCAAAAGGAAAGATCTTCTGGATACGATAGAAGTGGGTCAGAAACGCAAGGGACGCGTCAAGAACATCACTGATTTTGGAGCTTTTGTTGATTTGAACGGGCTGGACGGGCTTCTTCATATAACAGACATGAGTTGGGGCCGGGTTTCGCATCCTTCTGAGGTATTATCAATAGGCGATGAAATTGAGGTAGTTATTCTTGAAATAGATCTTGAACGGGAACGCGTATCGCTCGGGTTAAAGCAGGCGCAGTGGAATCCTTGGGAGAATATAGAAACGAAATATACGGAAGGCAGTCGTTTGCGCGGCAAAGTTGTCAACATTGCCCCTTATGGCGCTTTTGTAGAGCTGGAAAAGGGAGTTGAGGGCTTGGTTCATGTTTCAGAAATCTCGTGGACTCGCCGGATTGTGCGTGCATCAGATGTTCTTTCTGTTGGTGATGAAGTGGATGTTGTTGTGCTGAATGTCAACAAGGAAGAACAGAAGATAGCGCTGGGTATCAGGCAGACAGAAGAAAATCCATGGGATACGGTTCACGCCAGGTATCCGGTTGGCTCATCCGTTTCGGGCTTTGTGCGCAACTTCACTTCATATGGCGCATTCATAGAACTGGAAGACGGCATAGACGGGATGATTCATGTATCTGATATGTCATGGACAAGAAAGGTTAATCATCCATCGGAGGTCCTGGAGAAGGGCCAGAAGGTGGACGCGGTTGTTCTTGAAGTTGATTCGTCTAACAAGAGGATCAGCCTCGGGATGAAGCAGGCGCAGGAAGATCCTTGGGACAGGATAGAATCCCGTTACAGAGTAGGGCAGTTGGTGAAGGGAAAAGTCACCAAGGTTGCCTCTTTTGGCGCCTTCATTGAAGTTGAAGAGGGTGTTGATGGATTAGTGCATATATCGCAGATCAGCAATGATCATGTTGCTAAAGTGAGCGATGCATTAAGTGTAGGCGCCGAAGTTGAAGCTCGAGTAATGCGCATTGACAGGGCTGAACGACGTATGGGTTTAAGCATCAGGGCATGCTCTATTCCTGAAGAGGAATTTGTGAAGCAAGCTGAGGAAATCATAGAAGGGCTTAAGCCGGATGATGAAATGGTTGGGCTTGCGAGCGCTTTTGATGAGGCCCTGGATGGTGCCAGCGGGGAAGAGTGGCGGCCTGGTGAAGGCAGGGATACTCAACCAAAAGAAAGCAATGGTTCGATTGAGGCTGAGAAGGCGCAAGAGTGAGAGCATATTTTTTGGATTAGTCAATAAAGGCGTCCCCTGTACAGGGGACGCCTTTGTCTTATTACGGTTAATTGCGTGCCGGAAGGAGTTTTTTTGTGGCGGACGTAATAGATATCCTTAAAGAGCGTTGTTTATTGGAAGATGTTACTGGACCTGGAGTTGAGAAGATTCTTGAATCCAGCAGGACCGTTTACGCGGGTTTTGATCCCACCTCAAGCAGTCTTGCGATAGGCAATTTTGTTCCGATAATGGCTATGGCTCATTTCCAACGATGCGGGCACAAGGTAATAGCTGTTGTCGGCGGGGCTACGGGTATGATTGGCGATCCGTCCGGTCGCACGGAAGAGCGTGTTTTCCTGAGTGAGGCAGAAATTGAATGTAATACAATCGGGATAAAACGTGATCTTGGTAAGTTTCTGGATTTTGATCATCCGACGGCTCCCGCGGAGATTGTTAACAACAATGACTGGATGCGTGACATCACCTTTGTGGAATTTCTTCGTGATATAGGAAAGCATTTCCGGTTAGGCTCAATGCTGGGCAAGGAAAGTGTAAGGAGCCGTCTGAACAGTGAAGCGGGTATGAGTTTTACGGAGTTCAGCTATCAGCTTCTACAGGCTTACGATTTTCTAAGGTTATACGATACCCGCGGATGTGAGCTTCAGGTTGGCGGTTCGGACCAATGGGGCAATATTACTGCTGGTGTTGATCTCGTCAGAAAATTGCGCGGTGCCGAGGTATACGGTCTTACTTTTCCTCTTGTTTGTGATTCGACGGGCCAGAAGTTTGGTAAAAGCGAAGGTAATGCCGTATATCTGGATAGCAATGTTACGTCATATTATGATTTTTATCAATTTTTTGTGCGTGTTATGGATTCAGATGTAATCCGGTTTTTGAAAATATTTACATTTCTGCCGTTGACCGAAATCAGCAAGCTTGAGCAGGAGGTGAAGAACGCGCCTGAGAATCGGGTGGCTCAGAAAAAACTGGCGGAAGAGGTTACGCGTATTGTTCATGGAGAACACGGTTTACAGGTTGCTTTACGCGCAAGCGCTGTTCTTTTTGGTGAATCAATGGATGGTTTGAATGCCGGTGATCTGATGGAGATTTTTGCCAATGTTGATTCAACAGAGCTGACACGGCATGAGGTTGACGGTGTTCCAGTTGTTGACATTGTGGCGGCAACGGGTTTATGTGACAGCAAGGGTGCTGCCCGCCGTCTTATTGAAAACAAAGGGTTGTATATAAACAATCGCCGGGTTGAGAGTATAGACGCGAAGGTTAGCTCGAGTGATATTATTGACGGAGTAGTCCTGGTGCTTCGGTCTGGCAAGAAGAATTTCCATTTGGTAAAGATTACCGCACAGCCTGTCGCGTGACGCATTATCGTCTCATGAGCAAGAACTGCATAGTTGTTGCAGGCGCGCGAGAGCATAACCTGCAGAATATTACGGTAAAGATACCTCGTGATAAAATTACAGTTATTACGGGGCTTAGTGGTTCCGGTAAATCTTCACTGGCTTTTGACACGCTTTATGCTGAAGGGCAAAGGAGATATGTTGAGAGTCTTTCTGCGTATGCGCGTCAATTTCTGGATCAGATGCAGAAGCCGGACGTGGATTATATAGAGGGTCTGGCGCCGGCTATCGCGATTGAGCAAAGGACAGCCGGTGCGAATCCACGTTCTATTGTGGCCACTTCCACTGAAATACATGATTATCTTCGACTATTATTTGCCGGAATAGGCAAGGCACATTGTCCGCAATGCGGGCATCCAATAGGCCGTCAAAGTGCCCAGAAAATAGTTGAACAGTTGCTCAAACTTGATTCTCGCACCAAGGTAATGCTTCTGGCGCCACTGGTTCGAGGCAGGAAGGGCAAGCATGAGGATACTTTAAATTCGGCGCGTCAGCAGGGCTTTGTGCGTGTTCGGGTGGATGGCGTTATACATGAACTGGGTGCTGTTCCGGAATTGGATGGAAAAATTGTTCATTCCATAGAGCTGGTTGTGGACAGGCTGATAATTACGAATCGTATCCGCTCAAGGTTAACTGATTCAGTTGAATTAGCCCTGAAACATGGCGGCGGCATTATAATCGTAGTGAGCGGAAACGAGGATGCAGGGCGGAAAGAAGCCATATATTCCGAAAAATATGCGTGTGCTGATTGTGGTATAAATTTTGCTGAATTCACACCCAGATGTTTTTCGTTCAACAGTCCTTATGGTGCTTGTCCTACCTGCGCCGGGCTTGGAAACAAGCTTGTGTTGGATGAGGATCTGATTGTTCCCAAGACGGATCTGTCCATAGAAGGTGGTGCTATCCATGCCTGGCGCAGAGGCGGGAGACGACTGATAATTTATTACAAACGTGTTTTACGTACGGTAGCCAAGCATTATGAGTTCAGTGTTGAAACGCCATATAAAGATCTTTCTTCACGTATCAGGAAAATACTTATGTATGGTTCTGGTGACGAAGAGATAGAATTCAACTACTGGCGCGGCGGCGTGTATCGCAGGCTGAAAAAGAAGTTTGAGGGTATTATTCCCGGTCTTGAACGGATGTTCGAAACAACGGAAAGCGAATATACCAGGCTGAGACTAAGGCAATACATGAATTATCAGAAGTGTCCAACCTGCAAAGGCGCGCGATTAAAACCTGAGATAAAGGCCTGTTTGGTGGGGGGTAAGTCCATAGTTGATGTTACAGCCATGTCGGTAGCATGCAGTGGCTCCTTTTTCGGTCATTTGAAGTTAAGCAAACAGGAGAATGTTATTGCGGGGGAAGTCGTCAAGGAAATCAGGCGCCGACTCCGTTTTCTGGTTGAAGTTGGGCTGGAATATTTGACGCTCGATAGGGAAAGCGGATCCTTGTCCGGCGGAGAAGCGCAGAGGATAAGACTCGCGGCGCAGATAGGTTCCGGACTTGTAGGTGTTCTTTATGTGCTTGATGAGCCTACGATAGGACTGCATGTGCGTGATAATCTGCGTTTAATCAGTATGCTGAAGAAGCTTCGCGATATGGGAAATACGGTTGTTATAGTCGAACATGATAGGGAAATGATCCGTAGCGCGGATCACGTGATAGATCTTGGACCCGGCGCAGGCCGGCATGGCGGCCGGGTCATTTGCGAGGGCAATTTTGATGCGCTGGTATCAAGCACTGAATCGCTTACGGGCAGGTACTTGAGAGGGGATTGTCAGATCCATGTTCCATCCCAGAGAAAACGGCGAGGAAAGGATGAATTGAAGATATGTCGAGCGGAAGAAAATAATTTGAAGGGCATAGATGTTTCCATTCCGCTTGGGCTTTTTGTATGCGTAACAGGAGTTTCAGGAAGCGGCAAAAGTACGCTGGTAGACGAAATTCTAAAACGTTCTTTGTTCAGGTATTTTTACGGATCAAAAGAAAAACCTGGCAGGCATAAGCAGATTACCGGAATGACCAAACTGGACAAGGTGATAGTTATTGACCAATCTCCCATTGGGCGTACACCGCGCAGCAATCCGGCCACATACACGGATGCCTTTTCGCATATCCGCAAGTTGTTTGCCCAGATACCGACTTCTAAGGTAAGGGGGTATGGACAAGGAAGGTATAGCTTCAATGTCAAAGGCGGCAGATGTGAGACTTGCCGCGGTGACGGTATGCTGAAACTGGAGATGCATTTTCTGCCGGATGTGTATGTTACATGCGAGCAATGCGGCGGTACCAGGTATAATTCCGAGACACGAGAGATCCTGTATAGTGGAAAGAACATTGCTGAAGTGCTGGCTATGACAGTTGACGAAGCTTTAGAGTTTTTTCGTGATATTCCCGCGATAGAAAGGAAATTAAGGACTTTATCGGAAGTAGGCCTTGGTTACTTGCAATTGGGGCAATCTGCGACTACTCTTTCTGGCGGTGAAGCGCAAAGGATAAAATTGTCGTCGGAACTCAGCAAAAAGGCCACTGGGCGTACGATTTATCTGCTTGATGAACCAACTACGGGTTTGCATTTTGCGGACATTCAGAAATTACTGAAGGTATTACAATGTCTGCGGGATATGGGCAATACTGTTGTTGTGATAGAACATAACATGGATGTTATAAAAACGGCTGATTACATTATCGATCTTGGCCCTGAAGGCGGCGATAAAGGCGGTGATCTTGTGGCGGCAGGAACGCCAGAAGAGGTCGCTTGTTGCGAGACATCCTTTACTGGCAAGGCATTAAGAGATATCCTGATAAGCAATGAATAGAAGTTTCATAAAAGTGACGATGTCAGGCTGGAATCGGCACATGGTGCTGATAGTGTTGTTTTTGTCAGCATGTTGTTTGCCGGTTGTCGCTCTTGACGATTCCGATGACGGCAAACTTGAGTTATTGCTGACTGAGGGCAGGGCGGCGTTCGAGGATGAGCTTTATAAAATTGCCGAGAAGAAGCTGAATCGTTATTTAGCTTTGGGCCGCAAGAAATTGGATCCGGAACATATGGAGAAGGCTCTTATTTTTCTCGTCCGCTCGTTGTACGAACAGAAGAAGTATGACAAAGCACTTGATATTATGGCTCCAAGGAATGAATGGCGGCGCAATGCCGGTGACAGCAATGATTTGGAATTCTGGCATGCGCTTTTATTTTATGAGACTGATGAGTTTGACCAAGCCCTGGAAATAGCCGCTGATCTTGCTAAAGAACAGAATGTTGACGATAACACAGGCCGGGTTGAACGGCTTCAAGCCTGGTGCTACTTGAAAAAGGGCATGCTGGAAGAAGCGGCGGCAGCATTTGCGCGGTATGAAAAAAAAGAAAGCGAACTGCCTGAACGAGCGGCGGATATTCTGGAATGGGGCAAGGCCCTCATAAAACTGGGACGGATAGAGGAGGGGCGGAATGTCCTGGAAAAGATGAAGGAATTGCCTGTCAGCCTTAGGTTCGTACAGGAAGGTTATTATTGGCTCGGGCAGACGCTTATAGAGATGAAAGAGACTGATCGCGCCGTAGAAGCGCTTACTCAGCTTGGCAATAACGAGGGCGCTGTTACCGATCTTCGCTGCAGAGCATGGGCTTCTTTAGCCGAAGTCTACGAATCGCGTGCTGATTTCAACAACGCGATAATAGCATTGAGTAACGGCATGGCATTTGCTGAGGAAACGGACTTGAAGGAAAAGATGAGCGTTAATTCCGGCCGGCTCCTTGTGGATATGGGCCAATTGGACAAAGGTATTTCCTTGCTGAAAGAGTTTATATTGGCGCATTCGGATCAGGCTTTGGCCGGCGAGATGCAGTTGAAAATAGCGGAAGCTCTTCTAAGCGCAGGCAAGTATGTAGAGGCAGTTGACGAATATCAGCGGTATCTTGAAACATTTGATAATAATACAGGACAGGCTGTGGCATATCGTGGAAAAGGAAAAGGCCTCGTTCAGCTTGGGCGTTATGCGGAAGCGGCCGCTTCATTCAAAAGGGCCTCTAATCTGTTTAAAGAGCCGGTTCTGAAACAGCAGAGCCTGTTTGAAATGTGTGAATCGTATATTGTCAACAGTCAGTACAAGCTGGCTGATGAAAGTTACATGGAGTTTCTGGATAAATTTCCCGGATCTGATTTGGCGCCGCGTGTCCGTTACAGATTGGCTTACAGTGCCATGCTTTCGGGTGACTGCAAAAAGGCAGAGGAACGATTTAATGAAGTGGTTTCAATGTATCCAAACACCGATTTGGCGGAAGAATCACTTCTCCGAATAGCGGAAATTAAAGTCACACTGGCTGAAACATCCAATTCGCGTAAGGCATGGATTGATGCGATGGATGCTTTTAATGAGGTGATGAAAGTTTATTCAAACGGCACATGTTTCGCCCAGGCTCTTCTGGGGCGCGGCATAGTTGGTTACCGGTTATTCTTTTCACGGCAGGCTTTGGCCGACTTTGAAAGGGTCATCGCTGATTTTCCTGGTGCCCCGGCTTGCGAACAGGCCTTTTATATGCGCGGCATGTGTTATTACAGGATCGCGCGCGATGAAGAAGCATTAAAGATCTGGCATGAATTCATAGAACTCTTCCCGTCATCAAAATGGGCGCCGGAAATGCTGTTTGAGATAGCAAAACATAAATATAATGAGAAAGATTATGAATCCGCTGAAAAGGAATTTCTATTGCTTGTTGAAAAATATCATGAGGCGCCATTGGCAGATGATGCCTTGTTGAAAGCTGGGCAGTGCGCTTACAGGCAGGATGAATATTTGCGTGCTGAGCATAGTTTTGCCAGAATAGCGAAAGAGTTTCCTGCAAGCGACAGATTGGCAGAAGCGCGCCTGGGACAGGCCGATACTTTAAGCAGGCTGGGTGATTATTCGGCGGCGATATTGGTTCTAGATGAAATCATAAAAAAATATCCATCCAGCGGTTTGATCGTTTCAGCATGGTTAAAAAAAGGAGAATGTCAATTCATGCTTGGCGCCGAAAATCAGGAACGTTATGAGGAAAGCATGAAATCTTACAGCGTTGTGGCTAACAGTTCTGGCGCCGACCGTGACATGGTTATGCATGCGGAATACAAGACAGGGCGTTGCATGGAGAAGCTTGGTCATATAACGGAAGCAGTCGAGCAGTATTATACGAAGGTATTAGTGCCTTTTCTCGAAGAGAAAGAAAGAGGGGTCTGGCATGATGAGAACTGCCAGATATGGTTTTTACGTGCTTCCCGGAATATGGCTGATATAATGGAGTCTGAAGGAGAATGGCGCAAGGCCGTCAATGTTCTTGAAAGAGTGGTTGGTGCCGACATGGATGTGTCGGGCGAAGCAAAAGAACGGATAAAGAAAATACGGTCAGAGCATTGGTGGCTGTTTTACTATTGATATCAAGGAGGCGAAAATGTCATTTGAGCTTATGAGTTTAGGAGGCCCTGTTTTATGGGTCATTCTTTGTACCGGGGTTGTGGCCTTTGTCGTATTTATTGAACGCGCGCTCCATTTGCATCGTGCTAGAATTAAATCAGAAGATTTTGTAAAGGGTATTGTTAATATCCTGAAACGCGAAAATATTGACGAGGCCCTGACAATATGTGACGAAACACCGGGACCAGTAGCTTACATTGTTAAGACTGCTATAATGTATCGCAGTGAAAACAGGCATAATATTAGTTCTGCCATCAGTGAAGCCACTTTGGCGGAAACTTCCCGCATGGAACGGCGGCTTGTTGTTATTGCCACGGTGGCTCAAATAGCGCCTCTGCTCGGTCTGCTGGGAACGGTTCTGGGCATGACTGAGTCCCTGTTGGTCATGAAGGAACAGGTCCCATTCATTCAATCTGCTGATATAATGACCGGACTGATGAGAGCGCTTATAACCACAGCCGCTGGATTAACGGTGGCGATTCCATGCTATGCGGCGTTTAATCTTTTGGTGGTGAAGATAGACAGAATAATACTGGATATGGGCAGGGCGAGCGCGGAAATCGTGGCTTTTCTAGGGGAACGCGGTGCGAATGGAAAATAAGGATATGGATCAGATTCCTGAAAAAGAAGAGCGTTATGTCAGGGACGCGGATTGGCTGAGAACAAGGTATCGGCCCAGAAACCGTATTGGGCAAGGTTTGATCAGTGCAGCTCCCTGGGTTGACGTGGTGCTTCTTTTGATTTTTTTCACACTTTTGGATTCAAAAATGGTTCTTCAACCCGGGTTTGTCATTGAACTGCCGGAAGCCAGTTTCAGAGATGGATCGCGGTCGAGCATGCTGGCTGTTGTCATTTCCGTGGAGACTATAGATGGTTCCGAAAGGCAGGAGATAGTTTTTTTCGACGACGTAAGGTTCATGGTGAAAAGTTACGAACAGATGGAGAAACTTAAGTATGCGTTCGCCGAATATTTGAAGAAAATGCCTGAATTTAATCTTATTATTCAAGCGGATAAACACGTCAGCCATGGAACACTGGTTAAGTTGTATGATATTGCCGGTGATGTTGGTATTAAGACAGTAAATATTGCTCTGCGTGATGTTGTCGAACAAGAAGGAAAGGCTGTCGAATGACCAGGAAGAATCAATTTTGCAGGAGAGGACTGTTCGGACTGCATTCTGTTTTTGTTATGGTCAGTTGGGTTGCTTTATGGTTTGTGTGGCCGAATCAAGATCGTGAATCGTGCTCGATATCACGTTTACCCGGAAAAGTTCAGATGCGATATACAAGTGTTAATCCCAATGATATGACATTAAAACAGCCCACGCTGTTTGCGAACGAAATGGAATCGAGATTGGAACGGGATGCCGATCCGGTATCTTTGATGAAATACCAGCCCAGAGAGCAGAAGCGTATTGTGCTGGAGTATGAATTCGAAGCCGTGCCGGACGAAACAACAGGTGTTTTGCCGAAAGATCGTTTCACGGGGGTGGAAGGATCATTTTTTCCCAACAGACGTAAAAAAGAGGTCTTTGGCGAATCAAGCCAGTTTGAAACACGGATTGAATGGGGAATATCCGAAATGCTGAAAGAGCTTGGTTTTGAGGTCCCGCCATTGCCTGAGTCAATACAGAACATGGAATGGGGCGGACAGGTTGTTGTAAGCATAGAGTTAGATGAAAAAGGAGTGCCGACCCATGTGTTCCTGGAGGCAGGCTGTAAGAATGAGGAAGTTAACGAGGCGGTTATAAGAGCTATGTATGAAGGAAAACTTCTGAATGTGGGCCAGGCTTGCATTGGATTTGTTACCGTTGGTTTGGTTGATTATAAAAAGAAGAATTCGAATTGATCAATTGAGATATTATATTTGTCTTGGGAGCAGGAGCAGAATATGAGTGTGAAAATTGTCGAGTGGCCGAAAAATAAGGCGATTATCAAACGTTTTCTTTGCAGGCCCGCTTTTGATATTGAAGCGGAAAAGATTGCCCGTCGGGTGTTGAATGATATTGCTGTCAACGGCGATAAGGCCGTGCTGAAATATATCAGACGTTTTGATGGTGTATCGTTGAAACAATCGGAACTGAAGGTTGCAAGGCGCGAACTGATATCCGCACGACGAAAGGTCAAGCCGGACTGGAAAAGAGCGGTAAACGAAGCACATGGCAGAATTGAAATTTTTGCCAAAGCCGGAATGAAACAAAACTGGCTGATTTCAAGTCCGAAGGGAGGTAAACTCGGCGAGCAATTTACCCCTATTGATCGTGTTGGTATTTATGTGCCGGGCGGGTCTGCTCCGCTGGTATCTACCGCGCTTATGACGGTTACTCTTGCCAGGACGGCAGGGGTGTCTGAAATAGTAGTATGTACTCCATCGGTTGGCGGTAAACAGCTTGATCCGGTGTTGCTCTATGCTCTTGAAAGGGCGGGAGCGACGGAAATATACAAGGTCGGCGGAATACAGGGGATAGGTCTCATGGCGTATGGAACCCGAACTATTCGCAAGGTGCGGAAAATAGCAGGGCCAGGCGGAACATTTGTAACAGCGGCCAAACGGCTGGTTTACGGCAAGGTAGCCCTTGATCTTGTAGCTGGTCCAAGTGAAATCGCAATACTCGCCGATGACGCGACTGACGCGAGTTGTGTTACAGCGGATCTGCTTTCACAGGCTGAGCACGGGACAGGATGGGAAAAAGCTTTGTTGATTACATCGTCAATGAAGATGGCAAAAGCTGTAAGCATGGAAATTGATATCCAGACAAAAGATCTGACAAGACAAAAGGCGGTAAAGAAGGTGATTGCCGGAGGCATGTTGATAATCGTTGTAAAGTCACTTGCCGTTGGCATGGATCTCTGTAACGAATTTGCTCCTGAGCATTTGGAGCTTATGACGCGTAAACCGGAAAAATGGCTGTCTAAAGTCAGGCATGCCGGTGCGGTTTTTGTAGGAAAATGGTCTCCGGAGGCCGTGGGTGATTTTGTTGCCGGTCCGAGTCATGTTCTACCGACGGGTGGAGCGGCAACAATGTTTTCCGGGTTGACGGTTGATGATTTCCGGAAACGAACCAGTGTTATTTCGTTTACAGAAAAGGATCTCTTATCTGTCATGCCGGTAATAAGGGCTTTTGGACAGATTGAAGGGCTGGACGCGCATTCCAGATCGGCTGAACTCAGGTTCAAGAAAAAGAGATAGACTGAAGCACGAAGCCGTGCAGGAAAGACGGGCATGAGGAATTTGATAAGACAATCGGTAAACAAAATGAAAGGTTATGTTCCTGGTGAACAGCCTGTTGGAACCCGAATTGTCAAATTAAATACTAACGAGAATCCTTATCCGCCGTCCTCTGTTGTGCTTCGGGCGTTTTCTAAAATGGATATCAACAGGATTTCACGGTATCCGGATCCATTAAGCGCAAAATTGTCTGAAAGAATAGCAGAACTGCATGTATGCGACAGATCATGTGTTTTTGTCGGAAACGGTTTGGATGAGATACTTGCTCTATGCACCAGGGCGTTTGTGGAAAACGACGGATCAATAGGATATTTTGAACCTTCGTATTCGCTCTATCCGGTTCTTGCGGATATACGGGAAGTAGACAGGAAACCGGTTAAACTTAATAAAAACTTTGAATGGCGTATGCCGGCTGATTACAGGTCTTCGCTTTTTTTCCTGACTAATCCCAACGCACCTTCTGGAATCCTGTACGACAAGAAGACCGTCCGGGAATTTTGCACTGAGTTTCCCGGGGTGGTCTTTATTGATGAAGCTTATGTTGATTTTGCGCGAGAGGATTGCGCTGATATCGCGCTCGAATTGGATAATGTTTTGATCGGCCGTTCGCTTTCCAAGTCGTATTCGCTTGCCGGTGTGCGTATTGGCTATGCGGTTGGTTCGGCGAAACTGATTGAATCATTATTCAAAATAAAAGATTCCTATAATATTGATGTGATATCGCAGGAACTTGCGCTGGCCGCTCTTTCGGATGTTTATCATATGAAGGGGAATGTCGCCAGAATAAGGGCTACCCGCCAGAATCTGGTTAATGCGCTCAAGGAACTTGAGTTCACGGTCTATCCGTCGGAAGCCAACTTTGTGTGGACTAAACCATCAGGAATAGACGCTGAAAAACTTTTTCGAGAATTGAAGGAGCAACGCATATTCATAAGACATTTTCCCGGTCGGCTCACCAATGACTTTGTGCGAATAAGCATTGGGACTGATCATGAAATAAAGGTTCTGCTCACAGCCATCAGAAGAATCATGGGTAAGGCTGGAAGCTGACGCTCGTTGTTTTCAGGAATGAGTGCGTGTAATGTGATATAGTGGAGATGATTCCGCAATAACAAGGAAATGTTCTGTTATGAAAAAAAGAAGAGCAATCACTAAACGAAAAACCAGCGAAACAAATATTACGATAGATTTGAATTTGGATGGAGCGGGAAAAAGTTCGATTGATACGGGTATGCCGTTCCTGGACCACATGCTGGAATTACTGGCTAAGCATTCCATGATAGATCTTGAAATTAAGGCTAAAGGGGATCTGAAAGTGGATTATCATCATACGGTTGAAGATGTCGGATTGGCGCTGGGCATGGCTATCAATGAGGCGCTTGGAACAAGGGGCGGTATAAAACGTTATGGATCGAGTCTTGTTCCAATGGATGAAGCGTTGAGTCAGGTGGCCGTTGATCTTGGCGGGCGTCCTTATCTTGTTATGAAAATGAGTTCTCGAAAAAGAAAAATACTCGATTTTGACGTTTCGCTTATTAAGGAATTCTTCCAGGCGTTGACTATTCAAGCGCGCATGAATCTGCACATAATTCAGTCTTATGGTCAGGAGCCGCATCACGCGTATGAATCCGTTTTTAAAGCTGTTGCGAGAGCAATACGGATGGCCTGCGAATCGGATGCGCGGGAGAAGGGTATTCCGTCAAGCAAAGGGAGATTATAACAGGGAGCCTGTTGAAGATGTTGATAATACCGGCTATTGACTTGAAAGAAGGACGTTGCGTCAGATTACGACAGGGACGTGCTGGTGACTGCAAGGTATATTCCGAAAACCCTGTTGATATGGCCAAACATTGGGCGAATGAAGGGGCCGAATGCCTTCACGTGGTTGATTTAGACGGCGCGTTTCAGGGCAAACCTGTGCATAGCCGGGTTATCGCCGATATAATCAAAGCGGCAGATGTTCCCATTGAAGTTGGAGGCGGACTGCGCACGAATGATGATATTCGGGCTGTTTTGGAATTGGGAGCGGAACGCGCAATTATCGGCACACGCGCCTTTACCGAGTCGGGCATGTTGTCGGATCTTGTTTCTGAATTTGGGCTGAGACTTGCTGTCGGCATTGATTCAACTGATGGCTTTGTTCGAGTCAGGGGCTGGGTTGAGCAGACATCCGACAAGGTGCTGGATCTTGCGGTGCTGGCCGATAAGGCTGGTGTTAAAACGATTATCTGCACTGACATTGCTACTGACGGCATGATGTCGGGTCCGAATGTCCGGGTTATGGAAGAAATCTGTCAACAGGTATCATGTGACGTTATCGCATCTGGCGGAATTACTACAATTGAAGATATAATTGCTTTAAAGAATCTTAATCGGCGCAACCTGATTGGCGCTATCGTTGGAAAGGCATTATACGAAAAAGGAGTTGCTCTCCGCGATTTGTTGAAAGTTGCCAGCCCGTAGATTGACAAGATCGCCAGGTCTTTGCCGGAGGAAATGATGGGACAATGGAAAGGCTGGACGAAGTTTCTTGAGAATACGGCAAAGCGTCCGCTTGTTGGTTACGCAGGTTGTTTTATAACCGGCATATGGCTTAGATTTGTTGTGCACGTACCTGTTGGTTTTCTGGCGTGTGTTGGTTTACTGTCGCTTCTGCTCGCTGTTTTCTGTGCTGTATTCGGCAAAGCCGCGCGTGTCCGTGTTGCTGTTAATTGCCTGTGTGCTGTTATCATGGTATGGCTGATTGCGCTTATACATCCGCGGACACATTGTTCAATAAAAACCGGCGGAATATCCGGTAACTCTGCGGAAATAACAGGAATCTTTGTTTCGGATTCTGATGCCGGTCCCGGAGAAAACGGCTGGGGACAGCGCAAGTATCAATTTCGTGTCAAACAATTACGAAACGCGTGTGATTCCCGGCATGAGGTAAACGAAATAATCAATGTGATCTGGTGGGGGCCCATGCGTTTCAGGGCGCCAGAATACGGCGAGAAATGGGCATTGACGGGCATTTTTTTACCTGACCGTAATTCATCCTTTCAGAGTTGCAGGCATAGTTTCAAGGTGGTGTATAAAGATGGTGTTTTTCTGTCATCAGACCATGGGTTTAATCTGAGAAAGTTCTGTTTCTCGGCCAGACGGGCTGCGGCGAAACGGCTTGAGCTCGGAATCGAGAACGAACATGCGGTTGTTAAACTGCTTGACGGGCTTCTGCTCGGATACAGGGGTTCTCTTACGGATGAAATGCGTGAGACTTTTGCCGCGACAGGCACACTGCACATCTTTGCGATATCGGGTTTGCATGTTGGCATTATAGCCATGCTTGTAATATGGATACTGAAAGCATTTCGAGTTTCAAGTATTCACTATGTCCTGTACATAGTTCCATTATTAACACTGTATACCATTGCAACAGGAGCGAGAGCCAGCGCGGTGCGCGCATGTGTTATGGCTATCGTGTATTACCTGGCCCCCTTTCTGGGCAGGAAGGCGGACATATTTTCTGCGCTTGCATTCGCGGCGATTGCTATTTTAACAGTAGTACCTGCGCAATTATTTGATGTTGGATTCATTTATTCCTTTACCGTTGTTGCCGGGATTGCCGTGATATACCCGCTTCTTGCGCGGCCAATGAGTAAGCTGTGGCAGGCAGATCCGTTTCGCATTCAGCCCGAGTCATGGTATATTGTTTTTTTACGTTTGGTCATGCGAAAGATTTGTGCGCTTGCGTCAGTATCGCTTTCTGCCTGGCTTGTTTCGGCACCTTTAACGGTCTTCTTTTTCGGTCGCCTTACCGTAATTGCGATCGTGAGCAATCTTGTGGTGATACCGTTTACATTCTTGATTGTTCTGACAGGCTGTCTTTCCCTTGTTGGTGGATTATGGATAAATGCTTTGAGTATTCTGCTGAACAATATAAATGTACTATTCATAAAAGTACTTCTTGGCGTAATGGAGGAAATGGGACGTATTCCATTTGGAAGCATAATTATAAATAAGCCTGGGATTCTGTTCGTATTGTCATGGTATTTGATACTGGGTATTCTGTGCATATGGGCCTATGGGCAGGGAAACATGAGGCGGGAACCAAAAATTGTGGACACTGGAAGCACATAATGGAATTATAAATACCTAATGTCGCCAAAACGGAGAAGACTATGAATAAATCATACTGGAACAGACTAATAAGATTTTTATCAGTTCCAATTCGAATCACGTGTTGTGGTTCTGTTCTATTGTGCGCCGGAGTATGCGGAGCCAGCACGGTTACGGGCAACACGGAAAAGAACCTTGCTTATGAGGAGATGAGATTGCTGGCTGACGCAATTGTCCTTGTGAAAAAGGAGTATGTTGAAGAGAAGGAATACAGGGAGATCATAGATGGCGCTATCAACGGCATGCTGAAGTCGCTTGATCAGCATTGCGGGTTTCTGGACAAAGATGCTTATCAGGTAATGCAGGATGATACTTCAGGCTCGTTTTTCGGTATAGGAATACATGTGGGTATTCGGGATGGCGCGTTTATAGTCATGGCGCCTATAGAAGGTACTCCCGCGTTCAGGGCCGGACTTGAGGCCGGTGATAAGCTCGTTAAGATTGATGGAGAGGAGACACAGGGCAAGGATCTGATGGATCTTGTTAAAACATTGCGTGGCCCTGAAGGGGGAAAGGTTGTTGTAACGATCATGCGACATGGTGAGGAAGAAAGCAGGGATATAGTCCTGGTGCGAGAAGAAATAAAAATACCCGGTGTGAAAGGAGCAAAGATTATCAGGGATGGCATAGGTTACATTCGTATTACGCGATTTGCCAGCACTACCGAAGAAATGCTTCAGGAAGCATTAAACAATTTAATGGGACACGGCATGAGCGCTCTTGTGCTTGATTTGAGAAATAATGCAGGCGGCTTGTTAAGCGCGGCGGTAGGAGTTGCGCAGAAATTTCTTGCGAAACGAACATTGATTGTAACAACAGAAGGCAGACCCGGAATTCACGACAAAGTGGAAAGTAAGGCCATGGGTGAATATCACTATGTTGACCTTCCAATGGCCGTTCTTGTAAACGGCAATACGGCAAGCGCCTCGGAAATAGTCGCAGGGGCGTTGCAGGATCATAAAAGGGCTATTCTTGTTGGAACCAGAACTTTTGGAAAAGGGTCTGTTCAGAGCATAATTCCCTTGTCGTCTGACGCTAAAAAGGCGATCAGGCTTACAATAGCTTTTTATTACACGCCGAGCGGCAAACAAATATCAGGGAAAGGGATCATGCCGGACATTGAGGAACAGGTAACTATTGAGGAACAACGAAAAATATTTACAAAAAAAGCGCATGAAGAATATCCTGAAATGTTCTCGGATGATGAAATGCAAATGTATACTAATGTGGTTGACCGTCAATTAATGAGAGCGGTTGATATTCTGCACGGGATAAATATATTTTCCAGTCCGGCCGGGCAGTCGTTGTGAAGATATGGAAAAAATGAACGTTCTTGGTATAGAAACATCATGTGATGAAACTTCGGCAGCAGTAGTAAGGAATGGCTGTGAAGTTCTTTCGAATGTTGTTTTGAGTCAGGCGCATTTGCATGGTCCCTATGGCGGCGTTGTTCCCGAAATAGCATCCCGGAGCCATGTTGAATGCCTGCCTTCCGTTATCGAAGAAGCGGTCCAAAATGCGGGTATATCTTGGAGTGATCTGGACGCTATCAGCGTTACATATGGGCCCGGCCTGGCCAGTTCACTTCTGACCGGTCTTTCTGCGGCCAAGGGGCTGGCAGTACGGCTGTCAAAGCCGCTGTTGGGCATCAATCATCTTAAGGCTCATATCTATTCTGCCTTTCTCGGCAAGACCGGCTATAAAATTGAGGATGCGTACCCATTCACGGCTCTTGTTGTTTCCGGAGGTCATACATGCCTTGTCCGGGTTGATGGCGGGGACAAGTATAAACTGTTGGGGCAGACCATTGATGATGCGGCGGGTGAGGTGTTTGACAAAGGGGCAAGCCTGTTGGGCCTGGGATATCCAGGCGGCCCGGCAATAGACAAGGTCGCCAGAGAAGGGAAAAGAGATTTTGTTGATTTCCCGCGAGGCAGGCAGAAGAAGATGATAAAAAGAATGAAAGGATTGCGGCTTGATTTGTGTTTTAGTTTCAGCGGATTGAAAACGGCTCTGCTTTATTATCTTCGTGATAATCCTCCGGCCAGCAAAGACATCATTTCATCAATAGCCGCCAGTTATCAGGAAGCCATAGTTGATGTTCTTGTGGATCGCTGTGAAAAGGCGGTCGGGGCATCAGAACGCCTTGTTGTTGGAGGTGGTGTGGCGTTGAACAGTCGGCTCAGGATGAGACTGACCGAGTTCGCGGCGAAGAAAAAAGTGGAACTGCTCTTGGCTGAGCCGCAGTATTGCGGCGATAATGCCGCTATGGTTGCCGGCCTGGCCGGGAGCGGATCCGGAAAGACTGTTGATGCTTTTGAAGCCGATGTCGTTCCAAATCTGAGCGTGGAGATTTAACGATGGTCGTATTATTTGGCCGGCGAGCCGTGGGGATGCATATTGAAAATATGAAGGAGAAAAAGGTGTAATGAAAAAGTTTGTTGCTCTCATGTCGGTCTGGTTGCTCGTGATACCTGCCTATGGTGTGCCTGATAT
>JAQBFJ010000140.1:0-3940 GCA_032123435.1 Verrucomicrobiota bacterium | reverse complement strand
CTGTGTCCTTAATTCTCCCATAACATTACCCTTTCTTTTGCCCTGCACACGAAGCCACAAATTGAACGTAAATACTACATGAATCCATCGCGCTTGTTAATATCTGTCTTCCGGGTTGCTCACCCATCATGAAACATGCCGTTCGGCCTCTTGCCGACAAAGCATGCAAACCAGCCTGTTTTCACAATAAGTAGAATCGTTTTCTTGACACCGCCCCTTTTCGCGGTTATAGTATAAAAGGTTGATGACACATTAATTACACATGTTATGTCAACCTGTTAAAGATTGACCATGTAGCAAAATGGTAAAATGGGGGGGGAGAGAAGAAGTGGATAACGAACTGCTCAACGAAAAGGTGCAAGTCGAGCGTAAGATGTTTACGTTTGAACTCAAGGAGAACCCGAGAGGACGTTTCCTTAAGATCACCGAAGACGTGGGCGGCAGGCGGGATACCATCATCATCCCGGCCACTGGACTCCAGCAGATTCGCAGTATTCTTGACCACGCGATTCAGGCGGAGGAACAGGCTGGTCCATTCAAAGAGGAAAATGTCGGGTAGGAACTGTAATTGCAACTTATATTAATGACAATCATCGTGTTGTCTTCCTGTGTACTCGTGTCGGGCAACTCCATACAGGCGGACACACTGCTTCGCGAGGTAACGGCGAGCCTTCCACAGGAACAACTCAATATCAACGGCGATATAACCGCCAGAAAACGACGCGGCATAGTCGTCAACGAACTGCTGTTCGAAATGCTGGTCAACTGGGGTAGTGAACCTGCAGTCGCCTCATACTCAATTCAGAATATGTCAGGCACGAACATGGAACAACTTACCCTTACCCGCCACTCGGATGGCCGCTTGTACTCATCCTACACCCGGAAAGATCAGCCTTCTGCGATGAACAAACCTAACTTGTTCGACACAATACAGGGCACAGACATAACATGGATTGATCTTACACTCTCCTTTCTGTGGTGGCCCAACGGTGCCATAACGGGATCTGATGAAATAAAAGGCCGCACCTGCCTCATAGTCAAAATACCAGCCCCAAAGGAACAATCACACAATTATTCATACGTTCTGCTTTGGATAGACCAGGCAATGCCCATGCTCCTTCAGGCTGAAGGATATAACGCGGAGAATGAATTAATACGCCGTATGTGGGTGAAAAGCCTTAAGAAAATCAATGATAAATGGATGATTAAGGATCTGGAAATACAAAGTTTCCCATCCTCGCATCGCACAAGACTGCGTATTCGGGAAGTTAATGAAGGTCATTGACGCCTGCCGCTACACGTCGCATTGTAATAATACCGCCTTGACCCTTTATTCCAGTCATGCTTGAATGAATACATAACTGAACTATGACAATAATTCTCATCATCGAATGCTTCTCTCTTCTATTGCTGTTTCTCTGCTCTGCTTTCTTCTCCAGCGCCGAAACAGCCCTTTTCTCGCTAAACCCATTACACGTACAGCGCATTCGTAAATTCCACCCTGCTGCCGGCGAACGCATCGAACATATGCTGGTCCAGCCGACTAAACTGCTGGCAACCATTTTGATAGGCAATACGATCGTTAATGTTACAGCCGCCGGTATCGGCTATGTCATCGTCGGACATCTTTTTCCGGTACATGCCGAAATCATCTCCATCCCGGTTATGACCATCCTGCTCCTCGTTCTCGGTGAGATCACGCCGAAACGCCTCGCAATCTCACGATCAGAAAAACTGTCCACAATCTACGCACCTGTACTAAGTTCACTGATCACTGCAACAACGCCGCTTCGCGCAATAATGGAAAAAACAACCCACTTGCTTCGCCATGAAGTAACGCCTGGCAGGAAACCACTTTCGGAAGACGAATTCCTCTCCGTGGTTGATGTCAGTGAAGAAGAAGGTGTGCTTGATGAGGAAGAACATTCGATAGTCAACGGAATCATCGGTCTACAGGAAAAACAGGCAAGCGATATCATGACGCCGCGCGTTGATATTATAGGAATAGACCTTGATGACCCGCCGGAAGAACGAGAACTGATTGCAAGAACCAATATGTTCAGATATCTACCGGTCTATAGAGAATCACTGGATCAACCGGAAGGATTCGTGGACGTGCTTAAATTTATGCTTTCAAGTGACCATAATTTTGACGCCGCACTTATAGAACCTTTTTTCACGCCCGAAACAGCGCCGTTAGACCATCTCCTTTCCTCGTTTCGCGCGGAAAAAAGGCATATTGCCTTTGTTACTGATGAATACGGCGGAACCGCAGGCATTGTGACCAGAGGCGATATACTGGAGGAAATTATCGACGATGTTGACCATGAATTCCGGCCTGAAATAATAAGCATCCAGGAAATGGGCGAAAATCGATGGCTCGTCGACGGCGGAACAAGCCTCGATGATATCGAATATGAAACAGGTATGCGCCTTGAAGCAGAAGGAGTGGACCGCATCGCCGGATGGGTAATAGCACAGGCTGAACATATCCCAAAAACCGGTGAAATCGTTGAAGCACAATTATGCAAGGCTACTGTTACCCGCGTTAAAAAACAACGCGTGATCCTCGTAATGCTCGAAAAACAGAAACGAACATACACGGAACCAATCGACTTCTAATGACAACGCTCGCTGTATATATTTTAATTGTGATCATATGTATGATCGGCGCGGCTTTCTTCTCCGGAATAGAAACCGGCGTAATATCAATACACCGCGTCCGCCTGAAACACGCAGTCAGAAAAGGGGCACGAAACGCCGTTATTCTACAGTGGTTCATTAATAACCCCGACCGCTTGCTCGGAACTACTCTTGTCGGAACTAATATCTGTATCGTAATGACATCCATCGTCTCCGCCAGCTTCGCCTCCACTATATGGCAAACCTGGGGCGAAGCTATATCAACACCTGTCATAGCTATAATAGTCCTCATTTTCTGCGAGTATCTGCCCAAAGCATGGTTCCACGGCAGACCACTGGAACGATGCCGCAGATACGCCCGCATACTGCGCATCAGCGAAATTATCCTCCGCCCGATATCCGTCTCAATAGTCGGCATAACAAAATGCCTTGTAACCGGGCCGCCAAAATCACTGCCACAACCACACCCTTTCGTCACAAGAGAAGACTTGAAACTCCTGGCTCGGGAAGGAGAAAAAAGCGGCGCCCTGTCTGCCGGTGAACGCGCAATGATCAGTCGCGTCTTTGAATTACCAGCTAAAAAAGCAAAAGACGTAATGCGGCTCAGAAAAGATGTCGTGACCGCACCAACAAATGCCACAATACCCGAATTCCTCGAACTGGCAAGGACCTCACACTATACACGCATGCCCCTGTATGATAAAAACCAGGATAAATTTATCGGAATAATCAACGTCTTCTACGTTCTGGCCAACCAACCCGACGCCGCTCCTGAAACCATAGCAAAATTTGCCAGACCACCCCTATTCATAACTGAAGACACATCGGTGGATGATATATTCCCTCTGCTCCGCCGATCACGTCAGCCAATGTGCCTGGTAACTAATGAAAAATCAGAAGTAACCGGCATGATTACTACCGAAGATATCCTCGAAGAAATCGTCGGCGCTCTTTAACCTTTTTATACACAATTAAGACAGCCTTCCAGTCACCTAATCACCTAAGGGGTCACCCATTAGAACGTGTATACGCTCATCCTGATATCCGACAGAATGCCGGTCATGTTGCTCTACAGCGCGGCCCTGTAGTCTATTGCCTCGAGGAAATCGATCACGACGTTCCTCCTCATCGCATTATCCTGCCGCAGAAAACCAAATTGACCAGTTTTCACGACTCAAGTCGGCGCGGGCCATTCGGCTGACCGCCTGGCTGCCGTCGGTGAAAATGCGCTTGGAGACATAACACTCGCCGATGCCATGGGCGCCGTCGACCATGGGCCAGTCGGGCGAAATGGGAT
>JAQBFJ010000139.1:0-2566 GCA_032123435.1 Verrucomicrobiota bacterium | reverse complement strand
ATGAACCTCTGCTTTTATTTGGTTTTCCACTCACCGATGAGCTTTATGATGATGTGAACCATGTCACCATTCAGTATTTCCAACGTGTTCGCATGGACCTTGTGGAAGGACCGAAAGGCTCAAGTGTTCGTATCGTTGATCTGGGCAAGTATCTCTTTGCTGAAGCGTTTACGGAAATGAGTCATCAGACTGTGATGAAACGGTGTCTCATTGCTGTATTCAGCAAAACCCAGAAAATATTGCAAATACGGATTCTCGCGAATCTGCTCGACAGTTTCTCTGTCTGTGGTGCCCAAACGTTCTTTGATAATCAAAGCACCGAATCCCACCCGAGCCGCCTTAGCCGGACAACCTTCATCCTCGCTGAATAGTTCACAGTAGTCCTGCTCAATCCGATGCCAAGGAATCTGCTCAGCCAGAATCACCCAACGATTCTCGCCGCTGAGCTGGCCGCCAAAGGGAAGATAAAAGTTCTGGAATTCCATCTGATGGGGGTCGTCTTTGCGATACATCCGTGTCTCCAAGTGCAAGGGTTTCAATCCATTTTGTTAATTCCCCGTTCACTTAACACAGTATAAACATGACGCATCCGTCTGTCAACAAATAACTTACGGTTTATTCAGCAAGCCCTACGGTATACGAGAATAGCTATTACCGCAAAATTCGGTTGGATTATGATAATGCCACGGCTTTTTCAACCATTTTCACAAGTTTTTCAGGATAGTCCGGCATGGCGATGAGGCGTTTGATTTTTAGGGGGATTTTATCTGGACTCAACTTCGCTTTTCGGAATTCTTCACGAAGGGTATCTATCTCTATCTCCGCAAACACATCTGCAAGGCTTGTTTTCTCCTTGAGTAGTATTTTCATATACTCAACATTCTGGAGGTTCTTGACAAGCGGAGTTTCTGCAAGCATGGTGCCAAGCATCCTGCTGCAAGATTTGTTACCCGTTTTGCGGCGGTTTCCACGTTTGAGATCACGAAAGAACTGTTCAAGGATGTTGTTGGTTCGTTGTGGTTGGATCTGGATTGCCCCTGAAGTTGTTTGTACAGTGACTGGATCAGCAAAGAGTTTTTTCCAGTATTTATCGATCTGAGCTATCATTTTCTGCGTATCATGGTTTTGTGGATAGTCTTTGCGACTTGTAAGCCAGGTGCAAAACTTCTTCACCCGGTATTCAATAGTCCTGATATCGATCTTGCATCCCTCGTCATTGAGTCCATAGCGTCCAGATGGATGGGCAATGCGCATGGCTTTACGTAACTTTTCAAAGATGAGGACTCTTTTCTCAAGTTCCTCAACAGCATTCCACAGTACTTTGTCTTTGATGATCTTTTGCAGGTCGTTATGTATTTTGATGTAAGGCTTATTGTCTTGGGACTGTTGGCGTAGTTGACTTTTTTTGAGTATTGCTACATGGGTATTGAGTTGGCGGATTCTTTTCGCAAATGTAAGATGTGGGCGGTCAAATGGAAACCCATATCCATTGCCTTCTGATTTCCCTTTCAGCGTCCACATGATCAGGCTGTAGGCGTTGAGATCGGCAAGAGAGTCAAGCGACGCCGTTGGTAGTGTATTATCTTTAATACCCGTCTCAAGTAGATCAATCAATTCAGGACTCCTGTCAAATGCCTGTTTGAGTTGTTTGGCCCGGTAACGCAGTTTTGAGCTAAGATGGTGCTTGCTCAACCGTTTACGGATGATGTCATATTGATCGCCTAACAAATCCTTGCCAATGTCTCTGAGGAAATGGAAATGACAGATGAAGTCAGGGACTTTAGGAAAAACTTTGGCTACCGCTTTAATGATACCCCTTCCCATGTCATGGACCAGCGCTACGGGAATGCCAAAGCTCTTCTTCATGCGTTGGAGGAAAGGAACAATATGTTTTTCATCCTCAGCCGGCAATTTAATATTGCCAAGGACGATTTGCGAAATCGAATCCAGACTGCTCATCAATATTGGATCGCGACCTTCACAAGTAGCGTCCAGATGAAAAATATACCCACCCCTAAGACGCATGGCTTCGGCAATATCGTTCGAGCGCCGATCATGAGCAATAGCCAGATAGACAATAAATTTGTGACCCAGTGACGAAACACCACGTGGACTGATTTGAATGTTCTTTTCTGCCAATTCAGCTACCACTTCCTCTTCACAGCGATGCCTGATATAGAGAGCCTTGCCAACATAAACCAATACATCATAGCCAAAGTTGGCGCCGGGAGGTACAAGGTTGCACAACTGCTCGGAACGATGTTTACAATCGCACTTGCTGCATACCAGAATTACCTCACGCGCATAAAACTTGCCTATGTGTAATGTGGTTACAATCCGTGGGCGTGTCTTCTGGACTTTCAATGCTCCGCCACAGACAGAACATTTCTCCAAAGAGGGTCTAAGTTCAATAAGCGGAGGAGTTGGGAACAGTAGCATCGGCGATATGTTACCGATGAGCTTGTCGAGATATTGCGAAAGACAACGTATCAATTCAAATGTGGTTTTTTTTATCACCAAGCCGTGATGTAGAAAAAGATTCTCTATCACCTCACATGTCGTGGTA
>JAQBFJ010000138.1:0-5739 GCA_032123435.1 Verrucomicrobiota bacterium | reverse complement strand
CAGAAAAAATGGTTTTCATGTATACCATCAATGCTCTCATCCATGGTTGGTGGGAAAAGGTCACTCTCATAATTTGGGGGGCACCCGCCAAACTGGTCAGTGAAAATACCGATATTCAAGATAAAATTAAAGCCGCAATAGATGCAGGAGTACACATAACCGCGTGCAAAGCCTGCTCGGATCAATTAGGCGTTACGGAAACTTTGCAAAAACTTAATATTGAAGTAAAATACTGGGGACTCCCCTTAACTGAGCTTTTAAAGAACGACGAACCGCTTCTAACAATATAGGAGTTGGTTTCAGATTGCCTGAAGACAGCGGGATACAAAATTTCAGGGCAGCCGGATGGTGCGCCTCAGCTGCATGTGGAACTCCAGTCGTTTTGGAGCGACGGCTATCAGCACAGCAGAATATGGACGAAAATACCCGTGGCATTAAAAAAGGATGATCATTCGAAACCTGTTTGGGAACACGTATTTGAATCCAATATTGGGGTAACATGGACGGCCGGATACCGTCCGTTCGATAACGGCATTAACAGCATGTTGGAAGCGGTGAAAAGTGATATGATCAGCGAGTTTACGTCGACAGAATTTAACAAAATTATAGATTCTTTGTGATCCTCAAAACCAAGAATGAAATTGAACCGTTCCCACGAGGTGAGTCTTCATGAGCGGCCAAATCAGCATCTCCATCTGGCTTTTTTTCCTGCTGGCGGGTGTTGCAGCCATTGCCTTACTGGATCGGGTTCTGATTCCCAGCACCCGCTGGTTTCTCCGCAGGCGTATCAACCGGGTAATCGACGAAATCGGCACTCGCCTGGATATAGAGATAAGGCCTTTTCAATTGACGAAAAGGCAGGTCCTCATCGACCGGCTGGTTTACGACCCACTGGTCATCGAAGCAATAAAAGACTACGCCGGTCAGCACGATATGCCGCAGGAAATTGCACAGGGCAAGGTGATGGTGTATGCCCGCGAAATTGTCCCCTCATTTAACGCATATCTCTATTTCCGGATCGGGTACTGGATTGCCAAAAAGATCGCCCGGCTGCTTTACCGGGTGCGGGTTGGCCTGCTGGACGGCAGACAGTATGCTTCGATTGATCCCGATTCCACCGTTGTTTTTGTCATGAACCACCGCTCCAACATGGACTATATCCTGGTGGCCTTTCTGGCGGCCGAACGGACCACGCTTTCCTATGCCGTTGGGGAGTGGGCCAAAATCTGGCCGCTGCAGATGCTGATCCGTGCCATGGGCGCTTTTTTTGTTCGGCGGCGATCCGGAAACCCGCTGTATCGCAAGGTACTGGAGCGCTACATTCACATGGCAACGCGCGAAGGGGTTTGTCAGGCCGTTTTCCTCGAGGGTGGGCTCAGCCGGGACGGCCGGCTGCAGAAACCAAAACTCGGTCTGGTTGATTACATGCTCCGAAAGTTCGACCGGGAGTCAGACCGTGACATTGTCTTTATACCAGTGGGAATTAACTACGACCGGACCCTTGAAGACCGGAGCCTGCTGCGCACCCTTGACACGGATGCCGGCAGGCGCAGCTGGTGGTTTGTTTTATGGACTACATCCCGCTTCATCTCCCACAGCCTGGTGTTGATGGTTCTCAGCCGTTGGCACCGCTACGGGTATGCGTGTGTCAACTTCGGGACCCCGCTATCGATGAAGTCATACTGCCGCGACGCAGGCACCGATTTCAGTTCCCTCGAAAAAAAGCGTCGCTTCCAGGAAATTGAGCAGCTGAGCAATCGGTTGATGGCGGGGATCGCGGATGTCGTACCAGTACTACCGGTGTCGCTGATTTCTACGGTTTTTATAGAGGCTCTGGGCGAACAAATCGATATCTTGGAAATTGAAAAGCGTTGCAATCAGCTAATAGACGAACTCAAAGCAGAGGGCGCGCCGATTTTCGAAGTGCCGCGCAGCACCAGGGCACGGACGATCGTGGATGCGGTCGAATTTTTACGAATGCGGCGCCTGATTTCCGTGTCCGGCGGCCGGTTCACGGCCGAGTTGGAAGAGGAGCCGACCTTACGGTACTACGCGAACGCGATAGCGCACTGGCGATAGCAACTTTCCATCCATAAAAATGAAATTAGAACACTTCACAATCGGCGGTTCGAGAAAAACCGGCATACTGCTTTTACTGGTGTTATCTGTCTTTTTAGCGGCAATTGGCGCATGCGCCAATTGTGATGGAGAAACCAAAATGAACAACACTGCAATTAGCGAAATTACCTATCATTTCGGAGACGCTTCCGTCCCTCCAGATTATCACAGGAGCTATGTTATAACCATTACTTCGAAGAAAGTTAGAATTATCGTAGACAGCTATGGAGAAATCCTGGCAGACCAGACATATGAAATCACACCCCGACAGTTTGATGATCTCAGGGCGTCTTTAGAAAAGCATCAAATCGCAAATTGTTCCTTCCCTGATGACGACGGTTGCTCGGGTGGAACGAACGAAAGGATTTCCTGTTCGCATAAAGGAAATGAGATCTTCTCCGGATCGGTTTATCACTGCGGGGGCAAAGACACCGGAAACCTCGGTGGGGATATTACAGGTTTTGCCGATGATGCCAAAAAGTTGGTGCCAGATCTCAAGCACCTGCTTCGATAAAATACTGTTTTCGTCCTCGCGGGTGGAGGAGGCTGGAATGGACCTGAAATTGTGGCGACCTAAAAAAGATGCCCTAATAGCGACGGCAGGAAATGGTGACGTGTCTGCGTTGATATGCCTGCTTGAAAAAGGTGCCGATGTGAATGCGCAAGATACCGAAGGAACAACAGCGCTGATGGCAGCCGTATCCGCAGGCCGGACCGCCATCGTAAAGCTGTTACTTGTGGCTGGTGCCGACGTAAATATAAGAAATAACGAACGATTCACCGCTCCGGCAATGGCAATCGGGGCCGGGTATATGGATATAATAAAAATTCTGCTGGGCAACGGAGCAGATGTCAGGATGAGAGTCGGGCCGCATGGTTCCACCCTGTTGAAAATGGCTGCAGTTTCTGGAAATCCGGACATTTTAGGCGCCCTGCTGGAAGAAGGGGTAACCGAGCAGGAAAAAAATGGTACGGCCGCTTTTTTGTCGGCGGCATTCAGCGGCGACACAGACATCGTAAAAGCGCTGCTGAAAATTGGGATTGACGTGAATGCCAGAGACAAATATGGCGAGACCGCCCTGATCAAAGCGGCACTTTGCAGCAACCATAAAATTGTAAATATCCTGATAGAAAATGGGGCCGATGTGAATATATCTTCAGAAAATGGGGGTACCGCCTTAATACTGAGCGCAAAAGATGACCGAATCGATACGCTTAAAGCCTTGCTGCACAAAGAGGCAAATGTGAATGCTGCAAACAATGCCGGGGTTACCGCCTTGATGTCGGCCGCATTTTATGGCAATGCGCAAACCGTTACGTTCCTTCTGGAAAATGGGGCTGCTGTATATGCAAGTGCCGGGCAGGGTGAAACCGCCCTGATCTTGGCCGGAAATGCGGATACGGCCGAGATCTTATTGAAGTACGGAGCGGCGCCGAATGCGAAAGACGATAACGGCAGGAGCACGTTGATGGAGGCCGCGCAATTCGGTGATAAGGATACGGTAAAAACATTGCTGAAACACGGGGCCGATGTAAACGCGCAAGACAATAATGGCGCGACAGCCATGATATGGGCACTAAGGGCAAAGGAACTCGAATTACAGAATGATTTGACATGGAAGATATGTAAAAACAGAAGCGGACTATACGACGAGAAGAGCACCACCGAGGCCCGCATGGATATCATTGCGGCGGAAACAATAAGCATACTGGTTGAAAATGGAGCCGATGTAAACAGTAGAGACGCGCATGGCTGGACAGCATTAAAACTGGCCGCGATCCGCAGGAAAAGAAAAATGATAACATTGCTCAAAGGTGCAGGAGCGGTTTTATCGAAACAGGACAGCATGGATCTGGACTTTTTAGGGGCCGTCCAAAACAATAATTTTGATAAAACGAGTAGGCTGATAAACAAGGGCGCCGACGTGAATACCCGAAACCACAAAGGTACAACAGGCTTGATAATCGGCGCATATTGGAACCATATCGAAATTGTAAGGTTGCTGATAGACAGGGGTGCGATTGTCAATGCAAAAGACCCGTACGGTCGTACGGCCCTGACGTGTGCACAACAGAGGGGTCATCACGAACTTGCCGAACGCCTGAAGACAGCCGGCGGCGGGAACCAGGGGCTCGTGTAAAAGTAACCTTCAAATTTTACGGGGCGGCATCCAACAAAAAATGCGAAAGGGGGTTGAAATGAGCGAAGACTTGATGGCAGCTATTGATGTAATGGCTTACGGTTATGAAGTGGCGGTCTCGATTAACGGGATTGACATCGGTGTCAAGGGTGGCAAATCGGAATCAAAAAGGCTTTTTGGAAAGAACCATTCCATGGCATCTCAGCTTCCCGAGCAAATGAAAAATCTTGCCTGTTTGAAGTCCGCAGAGAATGAACTGAAGATCGTATACAAGCGACTTAAGGAAGAAGGCTCCACCGGATTGACCATTGCGGTCAAATCAGAAGAACAATTTGCAAATGACCAGCACGCCTATTTTTTTAAAACAGAACCGGATGAGAACAATGACTCAAATAGCATAACGGCGACGTTTAATTTGTAATCGGGTGGGCCTTAAAAGAATGATTGATGGCCCTGCTATTTTACGATAGTTTTACTGGAGCGAAACATAAATCTTGATTTCAGGAAAGCACCGGGTTGAAACCGGGGAAAAACAATTTGTTCCTCCGAAAACAATAACAGCGTGTAAACCATGACCATACCGCTATCCAGGAACCCTCGCAAACACCTGCAAACCTCGGACATTCGGGGCATTGCCCAACTGGCAACGCTGGCCGCTGCCGGCGTGATTCATATCGCAGAAGGCGTACACCATTCGGTGTTGAAAACCTTTGGCGTCCCCGGCAGCCAGGCGACAGGGAAAACCCGCGGCATCACAGGACTGGTCTATCGAAGCATTCACGATGGCACGCAGCTTCTGGGCAAGGGTGTAGACACGCTGTTGGCCACACTGCAGCCCCTGTTTGAATCGGCTGACAATGCCGGACCGGAAACGCCCCGGCGTGAAGCCGTTCTCGCGGCACTCAATGGCGTAATTGGTGACCGCCTGGCCGCCGTCAACAATCCGTTGGCGACCCCCATGACCCTGCGCTACCGGGGTGAAGAGCTGAACCGACAAGCGCTGCCGCAAATACCTGAGGCCACGGGCAAGGTATTGCTGCTGATTCACGGCCTGTGCATGAACGACCTGCAGTGGCACACACAGCACGAAGCATGCGTGGTCGACCACGGCGAAGCACTGGCTTCGGCCCTGGGATACACTCCCGTCTATCTGTGTTACAACTCCGGCCTGCACACGTCCCAAAACGGGCACGCATTGTCGGATCAGTTGGAGTTGCTGCTGGCATACTGGCCCACACCAATTGAAGAATTGACCGTGGTGGCCCACAGCATGGGGGGGTTGCTGGCACGCGGTGCTTTTCACTACGCCAGACAGGAGGCCCTGCGCTGGCCGGACCACCTGAAAAACATCGTGTTTCTAGGCACACCGCACCACGGCGTTCCGCTGGAAAAGGCCGGAAACTGGTTGGACATCATTTTGGGCAGCACGCCCTACACCACACCTTTCACCGCGCTTGGCAAACTGCGCAGCGCCGGCATC
>JAQBFJ010000137.1:0-4885 GCA_032123435.1 Verrucomicrobiota bacterium | reverse complement strand
TTATGACTAAATTTAAACACCGTGGTTTCAACGTGGATCTGATTGAATTTCTTATTAAAAAGGGTGTTGCCGACAAAGAGTTTCTCGCAGACCACCAAAAAATGTCGAACTTGAAAGAATCCTTGATAAAAAAATTCGACTTATAAGACTTGATTTCTTTCAGCCGAACATGTAAGCTTCTGCTGATAAAAGGGGGTAGTTGTATGAATACGAGAAAAAAGAATCTAAACGACGGTTTTACGCTTATAGAGCTGATGGTAGTGGTCATAATAATTGCCGCCCTGGCCGGCATGGTTCTTCCAAGAATATTGCCGGTGTCAACTGAAGCGAAAAAAAATATATCGCGTGGCGATATAGCAAATGTGACAGTAGCGCTTAAGCTTTTTCGGCTTCATAATGATCGCTATCCATCAACACAGGAAGGGCTTCAGGCTTTGCGCGGCAAACCGGCTTCTGCCGGAAATTGGAATGGTCCTTATCTTGAAAAGAAGGCTGTTGACCCTTGGAAAAGGGCGTACCAGTATAGGTACCCGGGAACGCATAATGCCGACAGCTTTGATCTTTGGTCCAATGGGCCTGATGAAGAAAGCAATGAAGATGATGTGACTAACTGGGAAGAATAGACCGGTGAATAGAAAAGACGGCTTTACGCTGATAGAAGTACTTGTCGCTATAGTGATTCTGGCCGTTGGGATCACCGCAGTCCTTCAAGCATTCCACACTGCGCTTGTTGCCCTTGCCGATAGCAGAGATGTTGTGCGGGCCGATATCATTATCAGAGAAAAAATGGCGGAGGTGAAATCCTTTACGCTTGAGGGGAATGAAGCCGGAATGCATTCCCTTGAAGGCCGTTTTTACGGGTTTCATGATGAGTTCGAGGGACAGTTATCTATTAAACCCGTTCCAGGCGAGATTGTCGCACGCGGATCAAAGGGTACACTTTATGAGGTGTCCGTAACTGTAGCGCGAAAAAAATCAAGCAAAAGCCATTCAGCTATTACATACATGGACTGCGTTAAAGAAAAGGATTTAAAACCTTGAATAGGACACATCGGCGTATGTTTGTTCAGCATAACAATGGATCCCGTCGCGGGATAAGAACGATTGCCGGTTTTGCGGCAAGAACCGGCCGGTATGATGAAATAGCTCATGAGAATTTGCGCCGAAGCAAGGCTTTCACATTGATAGAGCTTCTTGTTGTGGTGTGTATTCTGGCGGTGGTAACAGGATCAATCGCTGCATGTCTGGCTGGTGGAATAAGAATATGGGAAACCGCTCGTAACTTTGACGCCGTAACAGCAAACGCCATGGTGGGATTAAGAATCATGGAGAAGGACCTCGTAAACGCTTTTCGATTCCATGGTATTGATTTTAACGGCAAGGGAAAAGAAGTTTCATTTCCAGGCCTTGTTATGACCCGAACGCCTGATGAACAGAATCTGGATGTTCAACGAATAGGAACAGTGCGCTATTTTTTCAACAGGGAAGGAAAGAACCTTACAAGAGAAGATCGACCGTATCCCGGCGGAACGTCAGGGGGCAGAAGTGAAAAGATAGTGTTGAATCTTCGAGATCTTAATCTGGCATATTACCATTTGCCTGAAAAAGGAAAACCGGTTCGAGGCGGTTACATTAAGGCTCCTGAATCCGGTGGTGTTTGGCAGAATTTTGCTACTAATTTTCCGGATATTGTCAGGATTGAGCTGTTTTTGGAGACGGGTGCAGATGTTGTGAAGATTGAACGTACCGTGATTCTTCCGATAAGGAAGCAAAAATGAAAATGCATGTTCAGGATAGAAGAAAGGAAGATGTATCGGAGCGTGGCAGTATTCTTTTGCTGGCGCTGTGGACATTGTTTTTTCTGGCCACGCTCGCCCTGGCGGTTGGCGCGCATGTTTCTGCCGGTTTAAGGCGCGCGGGCGCGCTCAAGAATAATACGACGGCTTATTACCTTGCATGTGCCGGCGTTGAAAGGGCGATTATGGCGATAGAAGCCGGCAATACGAACGAATGGGCGGGGCTAACGTCGGAATATTGGAGCAAAAATAACGATAGTATTGATTGTGGCTTGTTTTCCGTTATGTATATGCGAGTGAAAAAGGATGGCGTGGAAACTAATTTTGGCGTAACGACGGTGTCTTGCAGAACGAATATCAATAATCTTAGTAATTTCAGGTCATTGCTTGAGAGCAAGCTGGACGCCGATAAGGCGGCCGGTATTGCCGAAGGGGCTAGACAATACAGGAAGGACAAGAAAGAATTGACACTTAAGGGCGTAAACGGCAAGTTTGAGTCCGTATATGAACTATTACTGGTACCAGGCGTGAATGCGCGTCTGTTTAAAGAAATTGAACCGTATATTACCGTGTATGGCGGTAATTGCTTTGAAGGAATAGCCGAAGGCAAAGCGGGGGCGAGGGAATCAGCAGACAGCCGTATAACTTTCGTTTTTGACCGCGGCACAGGAAAAATTCTGTATTGGCATGAGCACTAAAGGTAAAACAAAAGGTCCCGCCAAACCGGTGATTGTCATTGAAGTTGGCAATGACTGGCTGAAATTAATACAGGCAGAGCATGCCGGCGGCGGCATTGCCATATCAAAGATGTATTTGGAGAAATTTGAGTTTGTCAGTATGTCTCTTTCCTCTTCCCTGGCCTCTGCCGCAAAGAGACTTAAGATTCAAAAAGCTTCAGTGATAGGCTGTTTGCCTCGCCAGCTGGTTAATGTTCGAATGCTTGAATTGCCTTCTGTTGATCCGGAAGAAATTGCCGATATGCTGGAGCTTCAGATAGGAAAACAAACCCCTTATTCAAAGGACGAAATTGTTTCCGGTTATCGTGTGTTCAATTCCGATCGCGAGGGTTACAGCAAGCTAATGCTGGTGATCGTTCAGCGAAATGTACTCAAAGAACGTTACGATATTATAGAATCAGCCGGATTTGAGGTCGAAAGAATGTCAGTCAGTTCGGAAGGAATGCTGAATTGGGGTAGATATGTTGTTTCAGGCGCTGGAACGGACGGGGAAGTCGGGTTGCTGGATATAGACTCATTTTATTCTGATTTTACTGTTATTGTTAATGGTGTTACGGCGTTCACGAGAAGCATAATGATAGGCGCCAACCAGCTGTTAACCGAATATGAAAAATGGAAAGAGAAATTTGCCCTGGAAGTAAAACAGTCGCTCGAAAGCTGCAGCGGCGAGAGTGGACTGGAAATAGGCAAGCTGATAGTTGCCGGCGCGGGCCCGAATATTGAAGGGCTGAGTAACTATCTTAACAGTCAGTTGAAGATTTCGATAGAAGCGCGGGATTGCCTGAAAGATGTAAAGAAACTGCCGCAGGATCCACCCGTTCACGATCGGCAGTATCAAGCCATATCACTTACTTCTCTGGTTGGCATGGCAATGGCGCCTGAATCACTGCAATTCAATCTGATCCCGGAAACGATAAAGTTGAAAAGAGAACTGATGTCTAAAACGAAGAGCGTTACCGCTTTTACGGTTTTGCTTATGATGTTTCTGGTGTCTATATCCATGTACGGCATGTTGAAGCTGTATTTCCGAAAACATCTGGTTTCTGTGTTAAACTCTGAAATAACACGCGTTGCACCTGAAGTGCAGAGCGTTGAACGCATGCGTGAGATAGTCGGGATTTTGAGTCAACGCCGTGATGTCAGACTTTCTGCTATAAATATATTATCGGAGATCTACGATTCTGCGCCTGATGATATGTATTTTGATAAAATAAATATTGATATAGTCCAGAACAGTGTTCTGATAGAAGGAACCTGCGCAAGCGTGCCGGATATTCGCAGTATAGTCGGCAGGCTGGAGCAATCAACACTGTTTGGTGATGCCCAGCAAATGGGAACTGCAGTTCTGGATCAAAAAACGAGGAGATCAAAATTTTCTGTTAGCTGCTCTATGGAGAAGAAAAGATGATTTTTGGAAAACTGATTGAAAAACTGGGAACACGTGAAAGACTCGGGCTTTTTTTGGCCGGCTTGTGCCTGTTTACCGTGCTTGTTGATCGTCTTGTTATTCAGGCTGTAGTGGATAAACTGGCTGAACTGGATGTTGAAATTGAGAAAAAGGAAAATGAATTGCGATACAGCAGAGGCGTTCTCAGGGGCAGTGAAAGCATAACGAAAGAATACGAGGTAATCAGTCAACTGGCGTTAAGAGCTACATCATCCGCGAAGACCATGATAATGGATGAGCTTATGGGACAAATCTATAATTTGGCTATTCAGGCCGGCATGATAAATCCTTCGACGAAACATCATGAGCCGGTGGAGACGAAAAGTTACATGGAATATTCAGTGGAAGTTGTTGGATTTCAGGCCGATATGCCTGATTTGATTAAATTCCTGCACTCTGTACAGGCAGAGCCGGGCTTGATGACTGTTTCATGGTTGACCTTAGGTCCGGGAAAGGATAAACAGGTTACCGGATCAATGTTATTGAGCAAAGTAGTAATGCTGGAAAAGGAAGAAGAGTCCCTGCCCGCAAACTGATAGGTGTTTTTATCTCAGACTGCATGTTTAGTGAAGAAGGACAAAGCAGAAAGAGGGAGATTCTTGATGGTATTGATCCTGTCAATCATGTTTGAAACAAAGATCTTCTAGCGTGCATTATTCATGAAGTTTCGTGACGAGAGTGTAGATTCTTCATGAATAATGCGCGCTAGTATGAACTCGTGAAGTTATTAACTTTTGTAACAGGCTGAATTAATGACCCAGGCGGATCATGAACGCGACAATTCCTATGCGGATGAAGGAGTGCTGACCACTCCTGAGGGGCATGCTCTGCCAAGAGTTCTTGACCCCGTTGTTTCAATGGCGCTGGTACAGCGTTATGTTGAAACGGAACGAAACCGCAACAGG
>JAQBFJ010000136.1:0-10981 GCA_032123435.1 Verrucomicrobiota bacterium | reverse complement strand
GGTTTTCGCGCGGGGCAGGAATGGTTTTCGCGCGGGGCAGGAATGGTTTTCGCGCGGGGCAGGAATGGTTTTCGCGCGGGGCTATACAAGAAGAATGATAAGAATGTTAATAACCCCCTATATCCCCCAGAGGGGGAGCACGTGGGATAGAGGGGTTCAGGGAGCAGGATAAACACAATGGTAAAAGTTAGTATCAGCGCGGGGATCAACCAAGAGTATGTGGACTGGCTGGATGGCCGAGAAGAAGGCTCCTCGGATTTAGGAAAGTTACGTATGTTGAAGCGTTGATCAAAGAGGGATGGCGGCATACGCATGAATACCCTCCAAACTCCACGAGCCGACGACTTTGAGATCCGCAAACGCACCGAACGGATGGAGGACATAGCAACAGAAGGGCGTCGCTTCGTTAAGCTATTTAAGCGAGCTTACTCCGGCGAGGCATTGAGGCACAATGCTGCATGGAGGAGTGATGTAGTTTTTTTTGAGAGATACCTGTCAAAACCGATCCTTGCTACCTTTTGGGTAATTTTTTCACTGGGGATCGTGAGTCCCCTGCAACCCAAAAAACCCGACTGCTACCTTTATGCTACCCTTTCGCGCATCGGAATAGAGACACACGGAAAGGAACACAAAAGCCAAAAAGCGCACGAATCAAAAAACGAGAATGTTGAAAAACACCTATGCCTATTGGCGAAATGAACGATAATGGTATATTCCAAGGGATAAAAAATTGGTGGGCCCGGTAGGACTCGAACCTACGACCAGAGGATTATGAGTCCCCTGCTCTGACCAACTGAGCTACAGGCCCCAAGTAAACACGTAATGATAAATACCAAAACCCAGACAGTATTGCAACAATCAACATCCCGAACATTAGTGAATAACATGAGCGCTATTCAACACGTTCAACTGTAATGGCATCGTCAACCTCATCCTTTAAGGCGCGTTCTATACCATTCTTGATCGTTAAAGTCGCGTGAGGACAGCCGCTACATGCGCCTTTCAATCTTACCTTAACATTAGTACCATCTATTCCCACAAGCTCCAGATCTCCACCATCAGCCTGAAGTAATCCGCGCAACTGTTCCAACTTTGCTTTAATTTTCTCTTCCATTATATTCGCTTTGCTCCATTTGATCTTGCCGTTTGAATTAAAACATCGGATAGTACGATTTCACTGCGGTCTGAGACAAGGTAAAAGGAACCTTATCGGAATTTTTAGCATGATTGCTCTGCTTTCAGCTTCTGTTATATGGGCATTTTCGTTCAGCTTGATTAAACAATACCTGTCCGGCCTGGATTCGAACCTCGTAGCCTTGATAAGACTGTCTCTGTCGTTCGCCGTTTTTGCGCCATTCCTGCGTCTGAAAGCAATAAATAGAACAATCCGTGCTAAACTGATCTTAACAGGCGCTATCCAATACGGATTAATGTACACCATGTATATATACTCATACCGGTTCCTGACAGCTTATCAGGTCGCCATATTCACCATATTCACACCCATTTATGTAACTCTGATAAATGATTTCTGCAGTAAACGATTCCATAGATTCTTTTTCCTGACAGCCCTGCTCGCAGTGACCGGCACTGCTATAATTACATATTCCGGCGGCAGGTTCGCGGGAGTTATGAAAGGTTTTGTGTTCATGCAGGTTTCCAACATGAGCTTCGCTTTCGGCCAGGTTTATTATAAAGCCATTATTAAGCAGAACCCCGGAATAAGAGCAATGGATGTGTTCGGCCTGCTCTATCTGGGCGCCGTACTGCTGACTGCAATACCGGTTTGCGCCAGCACAGATTGGAACGAAGTAAATATCACGGCCAGACAAACACTGGTCCTGCTTTATCTCGGAATAATACCATCAGGGATATGTTTCTTTCTGTGGAATACCGGTGCTACAAGAGTGAATACCGGAACACTAGCCGTGTTCAATAACATGAAAATACCGCTGGCGGTGGCCTGTTCCATATTGCTTTTTGGCGAGAGACCGGAAAATGCATTCTTGTTCGTAATAGGCATGGTGATCATTATATCGGCAATAGTTATGAATGAATATCACGCGACACTCACTCCTGAATATCAACCTGTCAACAAACCGGACAAATATCCATGACGGCAAAAAGAAAAACTTTGATCATATGCTTATCCTGCGTAGCTGTGCTGACAGCCAGCTGGTTCAGCGGTATATGCGGATACCTTTCGTATTCTTTTATATTGCCGCGATTACTGCCTCTCGATTGTGGGCACGGATTACAAATAACCGCTCTATCACAAGGCTATATAAACCCAGATCAAACGAATGGCGCAATATTAACCATCAGTTCCGACCACCTTGCCAGCATCCTGGCAGCGTTTTCAAGAAAGGCCCGCTTACTGCCGCCCGGCCTGATACATGACGGCATGCTGATAACTGGAACATGGTCACCCGGCAACAACTCTCCAGCAGGGAAGGATGTCCTGCCCTTTTGTATTGCGATATCGGGGAAAACATCAGAACACCCACCATCCCTGAAATGCAGATACTCCGTCAATGCCGTAAACCGGCTCATTTCGGAAAGCATGACAAAAAAAACAGCCGGGAAAAAAGATCGGGGATGGATATTTGGAAAATATGATCTCGATCAATATATCCGGTTTTCAACATTTCATTTGTATTCACAGACTAATATTGTTGCGTCAGCACAAACACGCCGGTTTCCGTTCATTGCCACCGGAGAAGTACGTTACGAATTCGAAGATGGTCTTTTACGGGCCAGAACCACTCCACGCGTAAAAATGCGAGGAGCCATTGAACTTCAAGTCTTTCGTTATGATGATAAATTCAGTCTCTGGTACGATATTATCATAGACGACCTGGACGCGGATGTAAGTAATTTACCTCCATTTCTGGACCGCAAAGTGGCGGGTGATCTAAAGCAAAAGCTTTCGAAAAATCTTAACAGCAACAGGAAGAAGGACAAATTCGCAAAGAAAAACTTTCATAACACGATTCCTATTATGGATATTATTGTTGAACTAATTCTGATAGAGCAGTGATACAGGCTTGATTAAAAATCTGTATTTGATATTATAGATCTGGAAAAGCATGCCGCAATATAGGATATCTTAATGAAAACAGGCATTTTTAAAAGGACTCCATCTGAGGATAAAGCCGCCAGGCTTGCTCTGGATCTACATGAAAAAGGCATTGTAGCCTGTGAAAAATGTCACACTCAACTCTCACTAGAAGGCTGCACCCCTCTTTCACTGGTAAAATGCCCAAACTGCAATGACGTTGTGTTCATTCCCTGGAAAGTAGCGGACTGGTGGGCCATGACCCCTATAGGTGCCGGCGGATTCGGATCCGTCTATGTCGGCCGCTCCCCGCAAAGCCCTGATCTCAAGGTTGCCATAAAAGTTTTACAACGAACACCAGATATAGATCAGGATATTATCGATTCTTTCAAACACGAATGCGATATAGCTTATTCACTCACACCGAACCAGAGTTTGGCTGAGACTTACGCCATTGGCGAACAGGATGACATGGCATTCATGGTCCAGCAGTTCATAGACGGCCCGCGTCTTAATGCTTACATTGAAGCGCGCGGTTCAGGGGTCCCGCCGGAAGAATGTCTTTACTACGCGCTGGATATCATGAGCGCGCTGAAAAGTATTTATAGCAATGGTTACGTTTATCGTGATGTTAAACCGGAAAACATTATTCTCAGCAGTAATGGCTTGGCTGTTCTTATTGACTACGGAGCCTGCCTGTCAATTGACGAAGCGTTAAACAGCGGCGATCTTCCTGTGATTGGAAGCCCCATGTACATGGCACCTGAACGATACCTGAGAATGGGCGACGATGACAGAGCCGATATTTATTCGCTTGGCATGGTGCTTTTTTTCGCTCTGCATGGTGATAGCTACTTTTCACCTACTGAAGTCAAACGACTGGCACGTGGTCACACCAGCAAATTAAGATTACAGATCCAGGAAAAACTTAGAGGGTTCGACGCTGATGTTATAGAACTTGTTGACAATATGATAAAAAGGGATTATGAAGCAAGAATCCAGACTTACGAGGATGTTGAGCAGATTATTTTTATGATCCTGACAAGGCTTCAGAAAAAAGAAACGAAGGATCCATTAATTCTGGCTCGACGTCGGCATTTTTTGCAGGTCTACGGACCCACAGTTTAAAATCGTAATATGGGGGCGACTGGTTTCGACGTGTTGGTTGAAGCTGCAGTTGCGCGCCGAGGATTCCGGTTGGCCTCGTTAATCACCCGGAAAAGAACATAATTGCTGACGAACAGTTAGCTCTCGCGGCTTAAATCCCGCGACGTCTCGCCGCTGATACCTGCTGAGCGGAGCGAGGCGACGATAGCAGGCTGGCTTTGTTGCCGGGTGGCCGGGCAAACAAAGTGAGACTTTTCGTGGCCGCTGGCTGTTGTAATGGCTTGTCTGCCGGCAGTTACAACAGCGAGAATAAATGACAGAACACGCGCGTAGAAGCTGAAGTGACTCTTTCACGGACGGGGGTTCGATTCCCCCCGCCTCCAGGCTTCGTCCGGAGCGGAGGACGAAGCCTGACCCGGCATAGTTACCGACTGAAAGGAGGTGACGAAGCCGGTCCGGTTTATGCCGGGCAACCCAGATTGAAGCTGACCCCCTCGCGTTCTGCAAACTGAAAAGCATACTTCAATATGCTCATGGGGGATAAGCCGATCCTGCCAATTCCCCTTTGAAAGTCTACACGATAAGATCGTCATGCAAAAAACACGCGCCCTGTCTGGTGTTACAATTTCTGACCGCAAAGCTGTAACCGCTTGCGCTGTAAGACAAAACATGGAGCAGTCACGGGATTCACCCTTATTTTCCTTGAACCGGCATAACTCTTTCATTTACCGTCACAACATGAACAGCCATAACACTGTTGTAACCGCACAATGCCACGATTATTCCGCAAAACCACTGCGTGAAGCCATGAATGGTCTGCTCGCTAAACTTGGCGGAATAGAAGCATTCGTCAAGCCGGGCCAATCCGTTTTGATAAAACCTAATATGCTCACCGATAGAACTCCTGCAGAAGCAGTAACTACTCATCCGGAAGTGGTCAGAACTCTTATTCACATGCTGAAACATGCCGGCGTAAAACCATTTGTAGCCGATAGCCCTGCCAGCGCCATAAAACTGGAAAACGTGTGGGAGAAAACCGGATTCAGATCGATGTGCTCCGAAGAGAATGTTGAACTGGTAAACCTTGAAAAATCTGGATCCATCGATTTTAACAGCAACGGATATTCATTTAACATAGCCAAACCAGTATTGGATGCCGATGTAATCATTAATGTCCCCAAGGTAAAGACTCACGTACTCACAACTTTTACCGCAGGCGTAAAAAATATGTACGGCACAGTACCGGGTTATCAAAAATCTATACTGCATAAATTATACCCCTCTCCTTCTGATTTCGGCGGGATAATGGCTGAAATATACCGGAAGGTTACCCCGCACCTGACAATAGCGGACGCTGTTATCGGAATGGACGGCGACGGCCCTTCCGGCGGCAACCCGGTGAAACTCGGATTTCTTGCGGCAAGCGCGAACGCAGTCGCACTGGATCTTGCTTTATGCCGCATCCTGAAAATTAAACCACACTCAATTCATTATCTCACACGCCTGCTCAAGGATGATCCGGAACTGGAAAGAAATCTCGTAATTGAATCAATCGAAACTGATTATGACAAGCCGATGGAAATACCTGTTAAAATGCCTGTTACTTTTTTCGCGCGATTAATTCCTAGCCGCATTGTTAAACTGCTTGGCTCGTTAATATGGATCAGACCAATGATCACTGAAAAATGCGTGATGTGCGGCCGTTGCGTGGAGGCCTGTCCCGTGACCGCGCTATCCATGATCAGCACAAAACAAAAACCTGTTCTTGAAGGGAAAAAATGCATAGGCTGTTGTTGCTGTCATGAAATCTGCCCGGAAAAAGCAATCTCAATGATTCAGAGCCCATTACTGAATATAGCCAGAAGAGGAAAAATGCTTTAATTTCCAGAACATCTGATCGGCATTGAAACAGAAGAGAGCAAAAGGAATCATGATATATCGTTTGATAAAACACCTGTCCGAATACGGGGCATTGAGAATAATGTCCTGTTTTCTCAACGCTTTACCTTATCGCGGCGCGTTATTCATGGGCTGGCTTAACGCGTGGATGGGGTTTAACATATTCAGATTCCGAAGAAAAAACGCCATATCGCGGATTCGCCAGGTTTTTGGCGATCGTTACACCAGGCGTGAGATCAGAAACATTGCCTGGCAATCATGGCGTAATATCGTGTTTAACGCCATGGAGATGATGCGGTTGTCAAAGGTAACCTTGCATTGGGCACAATCAGAATGCGATTGTGAACAGTACATTTCAGTACTTAAGAAGCACTGTGAAAGCGGCAAAGGTGCAATAGTTGCAGCCCCTCATATGGGTTCATGGGATTTAGCCGCGGTAATATCGCATCTGCACGGAATCCCCGTGTTCGTGATCGCCGCGCAACAAAAAAATCCTCTTGTTGATGCATACCTTAATGAACTCCGGGCACAAACAGGCATAGAAACAATTCCCAGGGGCTCAGGCACAATGAAACAGGTCATGAAAAAACTGGATGCCGGCGGCGTACTTGCCATTTTACCCGATGTAAGGATGCGGTCACAAGGGATCCAGACACCTTTTCTGGGCGGACAAGCCAATCTCGGCAAGGGCATGGCGTTGTTCGCACGGCATGCCGATATTCCAATTTTTCCCATAATTGTAACAAGAACAGGATGGCATCGGCACAAAATAGATATTTTCGATTCAATCCAGCCGAATAAAAGTCTCGACAAAGAAGAAGATGTGTCCAGAATGACGGCTTCCGTAATGAACATATTAGAACAGGAGATACGTCGTAAACCGGAACAATGGTTCTGGTTCAACAAACGCTGGGTGCTGGATCCTTTTGAGGCGCCGGATAAACAACTGGAAAACCATCAGAATTCGCGGGGGAAAACGCAATGATAACCATCAATGAAAATTATTTGAAACTGCAGTCTTCATATCTGTTCTCGGATATAGCCAAGCGCGTCCGCTTGTTTCATGAAAACAATCCGGATATGGACATCATTAAGCTGGGCATCGGCGACGTTACCCTGCCCCTGCCGCCAGCGTGTATATCCGCAATGCACAAAGCTGTCGATGATATGACAAATGTCGCCACATTCCGCGGTTACGGGCCTGAACAAGGTTATGATTTTCTTCGAAACGCCGTTGCCGAAAACGACTTTCAGGCTATTGGCGCCGACATCTCACCTGATGAAATATTCATAAGTGACGGATCCAAATGCGACACCGCGAATATACAGGAACTGTTTTCAATAGATATCACAGTGGCGGTACCTGACCCTGTTTACCCGGTATATGTTGATACCAACGTCATGTCAGGCAGAACCGGTGAATACGAGAATCATCGCTATAAGGAGCTTGTTTACCTCGAATGCACGGAACAAAACAATTATATTCCCGATATTCCTGAAAGGAAAGTAGATCTAATTTATCTCTGTTTCCCGAATAATCCTACCGGCGTCACCGTTACAAGGGACCAGTTAAAGAGATGGGTGGATTACGCAAAAGAAGCAAAAGCGCTCATCCTGTACGATTCCGCCTATGTGACATATATTCGCGACAATTCATTGCCCAAAAGTATCTATGAAATACCCGGTGCGCGTGATGTGGCAATTGAATTCAGGTGATTTTCCATTAGCGCCGGGTTTACCGGCACAAGATGCGCGTATTCCGTCGTACCCGAATCATGTTTCGCATTCGACAGCGATGGAAAAAAACAGCTTTTGCATCCGTTATGGAACAGGCGACACACAACCAAGTTTAATGGCGTTGCATATCCGATACAGCGTGCCGCCGAAGCGGTATATTCGGAAGAAGGAAAAAAACAGGTCGTTGAACTTACTGATTATTATATGAGAAACGCTCTGTTAATCCGTGAAGAAATGAGCAAGCTTGGCTACAGCATCGCTGGCGGCAAAAATGCGCCTTATATCTGGATTAAAACAGATATGGATTCCTGGGCCTTTTTCGATCTCATTCTCAATAAGGCTGGCGTCGTAATTACACCGGGAAGCGGATTCGGAGCTTGCGGTGCCGGCTATATACGAATCAGCGCATTCAATGACTGCAACAGAGTGCGTGAGGCCATGCAGCGGATTCACAATGCTTTAAAATAAGGGACCATAGTAGTTCCCGGCACTCAACGCACCAGTGACTTCAGCACTTTTCCGACCCGCTCCCTGACCGGCTCGTCTGTAAATGTGAATTCTTTGCCCGTAATGATCTCGTACGCCTGCATGTATCGTCTCGATGCTTCTACTCGCACATCATCGGTCAACCGCGGAGGCGAACCGTCACCCCTGAATCCCTGCGCGGCAAGCCATTCGCGAACATATTCCTTGTCCAGTTTCCTTTGTTCCTCGCCTGCGGCAAACAGTTTTGCATATGTGTCTCTAAACCAATAACGAGACGAATCAGGCGTATTGACTTCATCGCTTACAACCAGCTCGCCATTCAAACGGCCTATCTCATATTTGGTATCAACAAATATCAAACCCCTGGACTCAGCGTGCTCAACAGCACAATTATAAAGCTTGAAACAGATCCGGGAAGCCTCATCAAACGTCCTGGAGTCTATCAGCCCTTCAGCAATAGCTTCATCTTTTGATATCGGCCTATCGTGTTTTTCATGCTTTGTGGTAGGAGTCAAAATCGGCTTATCGAACTTTTGATTCTTGACCAAGCCATCAGGCAGTTTATTGCCGCAGAAATCCCGCACTCCATTTTCATAGTTATACCAGGCTGATGTTTTTGTTACACCCGTAATATATCCGCGAACCACAAATTCAAGCGGCAATTGTTCACATTCGTTTACGACCATAACATTCGGATCCGGCACATCAATAACATGATTCGGCACAATATCTTTTGTCAGGTCGAACCAGAATGCCGCCAATTGATTCAATACCTGCCCTTTAAACGGAATTGTGCCAAGCACACAATCAAATGCCGATATGCGATCCGTGGCAATCAGGACACGTTTGTTCCCCTGCTTAACCCAGTCACGCACTTTACCTTTTTCAATTTTAGGTATGTCGGCAAAATCAGTATTTTCCATGGTATTATTCAATTCCGCCCTGATCTTATCTTCGGATATCATCATCCCCCTCCTTTCCTGGCATCGCCGCGTTCATGGATATGCCTGTTGTTCTAGATACGTCAAAATTACGCCTGTAATTCAAGCGATATTTCCCTGTCTTCGTCTTTCAATTGCAGAACATGCGAATATAGATTCTTTCCCGGACACACACTCTGGCCCAAGTCACGATGTCCATAAATCCTCTGTTTCGTTATACCATAACGGTCGCACAAGATTTTAACTATCTGGCTCATTGTCTCTATCTGTTCTATCGAAGGCTGTTGTTCCTCAAAATTACCGAGCAGCATTACGCCCACGTTCTTTTCATTTTCATAAGAGACATGAGCGCCTTCCCATTTAAGATTCCGTCCTTCCCATACGCGGCCCGCATAGTCTACAATGAAATGGTATCCAATATCTCCGTAATTTCTTTCAATATGCGCGGAAAGAATGCCGGCAAGTTCCTGAACGACAGCTCCTTTATCCGTGTTTTGACTAATCCCGTTCCCAGCGTGATGAATGGTCAATCTGTCGTACGAATCAGTTTTTTTGAGCAGGTCTGATTTAGGCTCTTCGCTGGCCCAATCGGATCTTGGTATAACTGCCAGTTTTTCATCAAAAACGGTTTTTTTATCTTTTACCGGCTGATCGTCCGACTCAGATGCCAACAGACCTGACACTCCGCCCAAGCCGATCATCGGCAATACCAGCATGCCTGTCTTGATAAATTCGCGTCGTGTATACTTCAACATCATTTACCTGTCACACATCAAGGTTCACTACGTCTGGCACCCTTTTCCATTCTCTGTCCTTACCTATCTGTTCAAGCCTTTTTCCACAGCGTCCCTTAATTTCAGCGGCTAGAAACCGTGCGGTCTTGTCTTTTTCCGATTTCCCGAGCAATGCTGAAGCCGTACGGCAAACATGACGAAGCCCAAGGAATCCATGTCCGTCCGTTTCATCCCACACATCCGCTATAGAATCGAGAATGACATTAAGGGCGTTAAATAATATCAATTCAAGACCAACATCACTCCGCACCGTCATGCGCTTGAGATCAAGTATCCACATGGCCTTATCTCCCGTCATCTGCCACTCAGCCGGAGCAACGAGACCTGTTCCCAGAATAAGCAGGCGTCGCGCGAACAAGCCTTCGCCAAGCGAAGACAAGGCTTGAGAAGTCAGGATCATCAGATGCTGTGAATCTATAGCCGCATATTTCTTATCCGTCTGTATGAAATACTCCACAGCTCTCGCCAATTCTTCAGCGTTATCGAAGGTCACGGAAAAGTCATTACCGCACATGGAGCTCATTTCACCCGTAATATGCGAAATAATGGGTGAACTCAAATAACGATGTCTGTTTTGCGGATCGTAAATCATTCCTTGCCTATTAATGCGCGAATTTCACTTACAAACTGGTTTACATCTTTAAATCTGCGATATACCGAAGCAAACCTGACAAACGCGACCTCATCCAGTTTCTCCAGCCGTTCCACGACTTTTTCACCTATTGCCTGTGTGGGTAATTCGTGCTCGTATTCATTTTCCAATTCTTCCATTATACCGTCAACCATGCTTTCAATATGTTCTATGCTTACAGGTCTCTTTTCGCACGCGCGCTCAATGCCGCTTATTAGTTTATTTCTATCAAAATCTTCATTACGTCCATCGCGCTTGGTCACCCTAAGTTTTGTTCTTAAGACTTCCTCGTAAGTTGTAAAACGATGTCCGCATTCAAGACACACGC
>JAQBFJ010000135.1:0-35517 GCA_032123435.1 Verrucomicrobiota bacterium | reverse complement strand
CCTGCTTTATTATGCTGGCTGGCCGAAATGGCTTAGCATCGTCGGCAACAAATATTATTCTTTTTATCGGCGATGGCATGGGATTGGAACATGTTAAGGCAGGCCGTTATTTCATAGGGGCAGATCTCTGTTTCGAAGCATGGACAAATGCCAGGATAATAACTGATTCCGCCAGCGCTCCGTCGGTAACTGATTCCGCCGCGGGCGCTACCGCTATCGCGACAGGTGTTGACGTTTATAATGGGGTTATATCAATTGCTGATCCGGGCGACAAAAGCGACCTGGAAACCATACTGGAATATTTCAAGGGCAAGGGGAAACGTACCGGACTGGTCACCACCACGATTATAACTCACGCGACACCTGCAGGGTTCGGCGCGCATGTGACAAACAGAAATTATTACGCCGGGATAGCCTCGGATTATCTGAATCAAACCAAGCCGAATATTCTTTTCGGTGGCGGCGGCTACGGAATGTCTGTTGGAGCCGCCGAAAGCGCCGGATATACCGTTGTAACAAATAGAAGCCAGATGACAGGACTGAACCTCGAATCCGAAACCATGGTGTCCGGTCAGTTCGGGCCCAGTAATCTGCCGTATGAATATGACGGGCTCGGGAGTCTGCCGCATCTTTCAGAAATGACGGAGACAGCGCTCCAGATTCTTGATAACGGTGATTCAGGATTTTTTCTAATGGTAGAAGGCGGTCTTATTGATTTTGCCGCGCATGGCAATGACATTACGCGCTGTGTCCGCGAAATAGCCGAATTTGATAATGCCGTGCAAAAAGCAATAAACTGGGTTAGCAGCAGAACCGACACAATCATTCTTGTTACGGCTGATCATGAAACGGGCGGACTAAATGTTCTTGCCGATAATGGGGCGGGCAATAATCCCACGGTTTCATGGTCTAGCGGAGGACACACAGCCGTTCATGTGGGTATTTGGGCATGGGGCCCGAAGGAGGAGCAGATAACGGGCATTATGGAGAATAATGAAATATTTACTTTCATGCTGAACTCTTATTTTCTCGAAACTTCAGCTAAAAACATAATAATTACAACCAACAGTGTTCAAACTGGCTGGACAGCCAGAACGGGTGATGTTTATCGCCTTGAGATGTCGGAAGATCTGATTAATACCAACTGGACCGTAGTAGGTGTAGCCACGGCATTAAGTGATGCTGTTACAATCATTGATACGAATATGATCGGCTCCAGCGGGTTCTATAGACTGATGTCCACGCGCTGACAGCGGGAAGAAAGGGAAGAGATTTACCACCCAGCCTGCAGCGCCTGAAGCCGCAGGCAATGCGGGCAGGCGGAGGGCACGGAGGCACAGAGAAGAGAGAGTTTTTGACAGGATAACCCAGCCGTCGTCAATAGACTATGGCGAGGCAAGCAGGATTAGAATGAGGTGCTCTGCACCATCGGTATCGAAATCGAAATCGAAATCGGTATCGAAGTGCAATGAGCGAACCCGAACCCGATAGCGATTTGGATGAGAAGAAGGAGGATTCAACATCCAATATCCAACCCGCCTTCGCAAGAAAGCTTCGGCGAGGCGCGGCACGGAATATCCAAGGAGCAAGTGAAGGAATTTACCAGGGAGATATACAATATGCTCAAGATAGAAAACACGGTGTTTGTTCTTATCGATGTGCAGGGAAAACTCGCGCAGGTAATGCATGAAAAAAATGCGCTGTTCGACAATCTTCAAAAACTGGTTTCAGGTATTAAGGCTCTGAAGATCCCGATAATATGGATGGAACAGATACCCGAAAAAATGGGGCCGACAATTCCTGAGTTGAGTGAATTGCTTAAGGATGAAAAACCCATCGCAAAAAGATGTTTCAGTTGCTGTCACGACAGCATATTCATGAAAAGACTTAATGAATTGGCCAGGAAACAGATTCTGATAGCGGGTATAGAAACACATGTGTGTGTTTATCAAACGGCAGTCATGCTCGTTGAAATGGGATATGAAGCCGAAGTAGCGGCGGACGGCACATCGTCACGTGCTCTTTCGAACAAGATTACGGGGTTGGAAAGAATCCGGCTGGCCGGCGCGCGTATAACAAGTGTTGAAATGGCGCTCTTTGAGCTTCTTAAAACAGCTGATCATTCGGCGTTCAGAGAAATACTGAAAATCGTTAAATAACCCGAATTTCGGGCGCATATATCCATATAATATTGGGTATTTAAAGAACCGCGGTTACAGGTCAAATAGCCTGTAAATACAGGCGAGGCCGAGTTGCTGGAGGCAGGACTGGCAGCAGGTGCGCGGGCAGGTAGACGTCAAACTGCGACCGGGAGACGACGGTGATATGTACGTAATAGCCCGGAGCGTCAAACGGCGGGCCAAAGAAAATGCGATGCGCCACAACCGAATGCGGAAGCTCTACGACAGCCTCACGCGTCTGGCCACCTCGGTTGAACGCGGGCATGTACGCGGATACGATGTGCTGATCAAGCGCCTTGGCCTTGATTGGCCTGAACTCGTGAAACAAGCGGGATAGAATACTGCATGAATAATTGCAGTTTCCTGCAAGCTGTGTAAAGATTCCGTGGCAAATATTCTTTTCACCGTTCCGCCTGAAGCGGACAATATCAATGTTAGATAAAAACCCATTATAATAAAACGGGATTAAGCTTTCATTACGTTGTTGAAAATGTCGCGGATCCGGATTATACATGAAGTGAAACGATGGAATCAGGTGTGAGGTAACTTATGAGTCAGGATATTGTACGGGTGCCGGTCGAATATCTGGCGGAATTTATGCAGGATGTGTTTATGGCGCTGGGTGTGCCGGAAAAGGAAGCCTGGATATGCGCGGACGTTCTGGCAGCTGCGGACAAGTTTGGCATAGACTCGCACGGCATTAACAGATGCAAGCCCATTTATTATGACCGTATCCGGGCAGGTACTCAAAAATCTGAAACAATTTTTGATGTAGTTCGGGAAACGAAAACAACGGCAGTCGTGGATGGTCATAACGGGATGGGCCATGTAATTGCAAGAAAATGCATGCAGATGGCTGTTGATAAGGCCAGTGAATTCGGGATGGGCATGGTAGTTGCCAGAAACTCAACCCACTTCGGCATAGCGGGCTACTATGCGCTAATGGCTGTTAAAGCCGGCATGATCGGACAGATTGGAACAAACGCGCGGCCATCCATTGCGCCAACATTTGGTGTTGAAAATATGATTGGAACCAATCCGTTGACATTCGGAATGCCGACGGATGAGGAATTTCCTTTTCTTCTTGATTGCGCAACATCGGTTACCCAGCGCGGAAAAATAGAATATTACGCTAGACAGGGCAAAAGTACCCCACCCGGTCTTGTTATAGGGGGAGATGGCAAAACACAGACAGACAGTGACCAGATACTGAAAGACCTGGTAAGCGGTGATGCGGCACTGGTTCCGTTAGGCGGCATAGGGGAAGAAACGGCCGGATACAAGGGTTATGGTTATGCCACGGTGGTAGAAATTCTTTCATCCGTTCTACAGGCAGGCAATCATATGAAGGCGCTTACCGGCATGAAAGATGGTAAGAAAACCCCTATTGAATTGGGACATTTCTTTCTGGCTATTGATATTGAGTCGTTCATTGAGCTGGATTCCTTTAAGAGGCATATTGGCGATATTCTCCGGGAACTGCGAGCGTCCCGGAAGGCGCCTGGTCAAAAACGCATATATACAGCAGGCGAAAAGGAACATGAGGCCTGGGTTGAGAGGAAGGAGAAGGGAATTCCTCTGCCAGAAGGCGTGCGTATGGACATGGCTGTAATGCGTGATGAATTGGATCTCAAGAAATACACCAGGTTACCTTGGGAAAAGTGACGGACTATCGGTAAAAGGAAAAAATCAATTGTCGCCATGCCCCGGCCTGGGGTAGAGTCATAAATCATGAAAAAGTTCCATAGTGGTATAGGTTTTGACGCACACCGTTTTGCCAAGCGCAGACGGCTTGTGCTTGGAGGAGTGCGCATTCAGCATGAGATGGGGCTGACCGGTCATTCGGATGCCGACGTGTTATGTCATGCTATAATTGACGCACTGCTTGGCGCCGTGGCTGGTGGTGACATAGGAAAGCATTTTCCCGACAGTGATCCGAAATGGAAAGATTCAGACAGTATTGATCTCCTGAGGAGAACAATGAAAATCGTTTCCGCACACAAGGCTGTTGTGGTCAACATAGACGCGACGATCATTGCCGAGAACCCCAGGCTGGCTTCGTATATTGATAAGATGCGGAAAAGCATAGCTGATGTTGTCGGCATCAAAATGGAGAAAGTATCCATTAAGGCGAAAACCACTGAAGGAATGGGATTTATTGGCCGTAATGAAGGAATTGCCGTGATGAGCGTTGCCGCAGTGGAGGTGTAAGTGAGGGTTTACAACACTCTGACCAGACAACAGGAAGAATTCAAGCCTGCTGACGGAAATAGAGTTAGAATGTATACATGCGGCCCGACTGTTTACAATTACGCGCATGTGGGCAATTTCCGCGCCTATGTATTTGAGGATGTCTTGCGGCGTTACCTGAAATTCTGCGGCTATCAGGTTACGCAGGTAATGAACCTGACTGACATTGATGATAAAACGATCAAGGGCTCAATGGAGGCAGGTGTTCGTCTTGACGATTATACACAGAAATACAAGGAAGCGTTTTTTGAAGATCTGAAAGTTTTAAATATTGAGCCTGCTGAATTTTATCCCGCAGCCACCGATCATATTGCGGATATGCAGATTTTGATAGAACGTCTGTTCGATAAAGGACTTGCCTATAAGTCAGAAGATGGATCGGTCTATTTCAACGTCGCGAAATTCGCCGGTTACGGCAAGCTTGCCCATCTTGATTCAACAGGACTTCGTGCCGGAGCACGGGTGGCGCAGGACGAATATGACAAGGAAAATGTGGGTGATTTCGCGCTTTGGAAGGCATGGAATGAAGCAGATGGCGATGTTGGGTGGGATTCACCATGGGGGAAAGGCCGGCCAGGCTGGCATATAGAATGTTCCGCGATGAGCATGAAATATCTTGGTGAAAGTTTTGATCTGCACACGGGCGGGGTGGATAATATCTTCCCGCATCATGAAAATGAAGCAGCGCAAAGTGAAGGAAGTACCGGCAAGCCATTTGTAAAATACTGGATGCATTGTGGATACCTTGTTGTTGACGGCCGGAAAATGGCTAAGTCGTCAGGTAATTTTTATACTGTCCGCGATGTTCTGAACAAAGGATATACCGGTCGGGAAATTCGGTATGTGCTCACGGCTTCGCATTACAGGCAGTCGTTGAACTTTACGTTTGGCGCCCTTGACGGCGCGCGGGCGGCATTGCAGAGATTGGATGAATTCAGGGAAAGACTTGAAGAAGCTGAGAAGATGGAACGCCGGGCGGCTGGAGAAGAGTGTGAATGGTTGAGTAACGCGCGTCACGGGTTCGTTGAGGCAATGGACAATGATCTGAATGTTCCAGAAGCATTGGCTGCGTTATTCGACATGGTGCACGAAGGGAACAGGCTTCTTGATCGTTCGGAAGGCTTTGACGCGGCTGGTGCGGCTTTGCATTTGATGGGTGAATTCGACAGCGTGCTTGGTTTTATAAACAGTAAAGATGAGGGTCAGATCGGGGATGACGTGAAACAGCTTCTTGCAGAACGTATGCAGGCACGCCAGGTCAAAAACTGGGCGGAATCTGATGTGATACGGGAAAAGCTTGCTGAACTTGGATGGGAAGTAAAAGACACGTCTGACGGACAGAAATTGAGAAAATTGACGAAATAACAGGGCGTTTTAAAGAATAGTATGCAGGGAATATTTATTACGTTTGAGGGCCCGGAAGGCAGTGGCAAGTCAACACAAGCCGCTTTGCTGGTCGAGTATTTGCGTGGTCAGGGTTATGATGTAGTTGCCGCGCATGAACCGGGTGGTACGCGTGTTGGTGATGTCATCCGTGAGATTCTGCAATATGACAAAACAGGCGAACAGTTATGTCCCGAAACAGAAATGTTCCTGTTTGAGGCAAGTCGCGCTCAGCTTGTACGTTGTGTTATATTGCCGGCGCTTGAGGCTGGAAAGATTGTTGTATGCGACCGTTTCGCGGACTCTACAACTGCATATCAGGGATATGGTCGCGGGTTCGACATAGATAAAATAATGACCATAAATTCCTTTTCTTCGGACGAGCTGGTGCCTGATCTGACCATTCTGATGGATATAGATGTAGAACTTGGATTTAAACGTCTGGCTGAACGGAATGAAAAAAATGGCCGTGAATTAGACCGTATAGAACGAGAGTCAATCACCTTTCACGAAAAAGTGCGAGCTGGTTATCTGGATTTGGCCAAAAGATGGCCCGCGCGTTTTAAAGTTGTGGAAGCAAATCGTGCAATGGATGTTGTCGGCAGGGAAATAAGGAAAATGGCTTTAACCTGCTTGAAAAGTCACGCAGATTAAATGCGCGTCGACGTGGTGCTGAACAATACGTTGCTATGTGACGATATTTTGTAGTGTCTACAGCAAAAGGATGCGTTATGACTGTAAACGACGCGCTGAATAATTTCAGACGCGGCCATGAGGCCGGACGGCTGGCGCAGGCTTATGTTGTTATTGGCCCAATGCGCGGCGGAGTATCCGAATTCACGGAGAACGCACTTGCGATCCTGTTTTGCGAGGAAAAAGAGAAGCCCTGTCGTAATTGTCCGGCTTGCAGGCAGATAATAACACATGTTCATCCGGATCTGATGTGGATTGAACCACATAAGAAATCGCGTATTATTTCCGTTGAGCAGATCAAGGAGTCATCATCTCGAATATTCCAGACATCGTTTGGTGGCTCGTGGAAAACATGTGTTCTTGCCGGAGCTGACAGAATGAGCGCGGAAGCTGCCAATGCGTTTCTCAAGACTCTCGAGGAGCCGCCCGGTAAGAGCATATTCTTTCTGATGACAGATAATTCGGACGCACTTCTGCCGACAATAAGATCTCGCTGTCAGCGAATCATAATATCAGGCACATCCAATATTCTGGCGGACAATGTGCGCGACGCGGCCTTTAATATTCTTGTCTCGTGTGCAAGCGGAAGTGAAAACACCAGTAATGCCGGTATAGTGGCGCGGCTGGCGTATGCCGAACAGTTTGTGCGTCTGATGAAAGACATGAAAAGTGAAGTAGAAGCCAGGGAGCTTGAAATTGCAGAAGAGGAAACGCGTGATGAGGATAACGCAACATTTGACGCGCGGGTTAATGCGCGCTACAGGGAAGCGCGTTTGGAATTAATGCGCTTAATTCTGCAGTGGCACAGGGATATCCTTTTGCTCACATGTGGCTGTAATGAGTTTCTGCATAACAATGAGCATGTTCAGGTGTTGAAACAGAAGGCGAAAAAACAGACTTTTGTCAGAGCGTGGCATAATGTTGAAATTATTGAACATATGAATGAACAATTGTCCAGGAACCTGCCTGAAAGTTCTGTAATGAGTTCCGGATTCAGCGGGTTAGAATGACAAGAGAAACACGTCGCAGACGCTTTTTCGGTGTTTCTGCCGTATTTGCGGGCACGCATGTGTTGAATTGTTCCCGGTCATTATGGTAACTTAATCTGGATTGTTGTTCTATCCGGCTAACTGCCGGTTATCAGGGTATGTCTATGGTCAGAAATGCATATATTGAAATAGATGATGGGTTTCATGTCGTGTGCGAAAGTCCGCCCGATTTAGCGATTCATGAAGAAGACATGTGTATAGTTAATGTTGATGGAATCATGGAATATGGGCGGGTAAAAAAGCTCACTGAATGCGGATCGGCATGCAAACGCGAGGGAGAACGATCCCATGTTGTGCGTTGTGCGACTTTACAGGATCAAGCCAAGGCGCAGGAAAATGCTTTGATGAACAAAATGGCAGCCGAAACGTCGCTGGCTAAAGCGAAACAGCATGGCCTTGACATGTGTCTTGTGCGTGTGAGGTACAGTTTCGACCGCGCGGCTCTTATCATAACATTTACCGCTGAGAAGAGAGTTGATTTCAGAGAAATGATAAAAGAGCTTGCTGAAGAACTGCATGCTCGAATAGAAATGAAGCAGATTGGTGTCCGGGATGAAGCAGGTATAATCGGAGGCATGGGGCCGTGCGGCCGTTCGTTATGCTGCTGCACATGGCTGCATCACTTTGAGTCGATTAATGCCAAAACAGCAAAAGTACAGAAACTATCGATGAATCCGGCGGCTATAAGCGGCAGTTGCGGAAGATTGAGATGTTGTCTGCGTTTTGAGTATGATCAATACGTGCAAATGAGTAAGGGTATTCCGCGTGACGGTGTCAAAGTGGAGTGTTCAGCCGGCAAAGGACATGTTATAAGCTCGAATATTATTGCTCAACGCGTTAAGGTTCAGTTGGATGACGGCAGGATGCATGAATGTCCGGTAAGTGAACTGAAATAAGGAGATCGAAAATGAAGATTCTGATTTTAAACGGACCAAACCTGGGACTGCTCGGCAAACGGGAGCCGGATGTCTACGGGCAGGTAACCCTTGATGACATTATAAACAAGGTTAAAGCCATGGCGGATCAGCTGAAAGTTGAGATAGAATCACTCCAGAGCAATGAAGAAGGCGTGCTGGTTACGGCAATTGGTGAAAGCCATGGTCGGTTTGACGGGTTAATACTTAATCCGGCGGCTTATACCCATACCAGTGTTGCGTTGAGAGACGCATTGCAGGCATGCTGTGTGCCGTGCATTGAGGTGCATTTGTCAAATGTATATGCAAGGGAAGAATTCAGACACACAAGCCTGACGGCTGCAGCATGCATAGGGCAGATTACCGGATTCGGATGGATGAGTTATGTGCTGGGGCTGGAGGCTATGGTAGAATATCTGCGAGCCAAACAGAAATGAGTCAGGCAGTAAAGCTTAAGAGTGAACAATGATATCACACAACCAGGAGTAGTTATGAGTATATTGCACAGAATAATTAGAATAATAGTGCTTGTTATCCTGCTGATCAGCGGAGCGCTGGTGACGGGAGCCGCTTTTGTTCCCGGGTTACGCTGGGAGCTTATACGTATTATTCAGATGGAACGGTTATATACCATTTATGCTGGTCTGACTTTATTCGTGACAGGTTTGCTGTTCGCGCTGACCGGGATGCGCAGAAAGACGCGCGGCCAGTTCCTTTCGTTCCGAAATGACGGTGGAACCGTAAGCATAAGCACGGACGCAATATCCGATTATGTTATGAAACTGATGGAGGAATTTCCGTCGATTATGCGTATGAAGCCAAAGGTGATTCCGGAAAGAGGTCGAATAAATATGATTGTTAACGTCCAGATAAAGGCAGGGCCGCAAATTAACGAAATATGCGGATTGCTCCAACAGCGCATACGTGAAAGTCTTACGGATGGCCTGGGGATATCGGAAGTCGGGCAAATTGAAGTGAGTGTTACAGATATTATTTCTGAACATATTCCCGGGCGCCGGGAATAGATTCCTGCAAGAATCATGGAGTAGATATTCGTTCATCATGTTGGCTTCAAGGAAGGCTCTATCGTCATGAGATTGGAGGATGCGCTTCTTTATCTGGTATTGACTGTTGACGGTCTTGAGGCGTCTGAGGCGGCGAGGCTGTGCAGGGATGCCATAAAAGGCGGAGTGGATATGGTACAGATAAGAACCGCTGATAAGGCTGGTTTCAATGACGCGCTTGTGCAGGAGGTGGGAAACATTTGCAAGGAGGAAGACGCGCTGTTCATCATCGCTGATGCACCTGATCTGGCCCACCATGCCAATGTTGCAGGCATCCATCTTGACAGAAGCGATATATCAATTGGCCAGGCCAGATCAATCATTGGCATGGACCAAGTTATTGGCCTTTCTTCTTCGTCTGTGGATGAGGCAATGCTTGCCTTGGAAATAGGGGCTGATTATCTGATGCATAATGGAGGGGCGCGATCTCCATCTGATTTCAACCTACTCAAGAATATTTCCGGTGTACCCCTCTTTGCCGCCGGCATTGCAAACATTGATGAAGCCAGAAGAATTGTCGAAGGGGGTGTGTACCGTCTGTGTATTGGATCGGAGATTATTGATAGTGGCAGAATAACGGAGCAAATGTCTCAAATATCAAGAATACTGGGAAGATGTATATGAGAGAAGAAAGAAAGAATAATAAGGTTAAAGTTATTATTGTGGGTTCTATAGGTATTGACACTATAGAAACACCTGCGGCACGGCATGCGGATATTCTTGGCGGATCTGTAAGTTACGCCAGCACGGCGGCCTCGTTTTTCACAAGAGTTGGCATGGTTGGAGTTGTAGGAAGCGATTTTCCGCCTAAATACAAGAAATTGTATAAGAAGTTCAATATAGATCTGGCTGGGATGCACACCATTGAAGGCAAGACATTCAGATGGTCTGGCGTTTATGAGGCCGACATGATCAACAGACGCACGCTTTCAACGGAACTTAATGTTTTCGAGTCGTTTTCCCCGGAGCTTCCCGTGGCATACCGTTCGGCGCCTTTCATATTGCTGAGCAATATATCGCCAGACCTGCAATTGCATGTGCTTTCCCAGGCTGTGGCACCTAAGTTTGTTGTTGCCGATACAATGGATCTTTGGATCAATATGACGCGTGGTCCCTTGATGAAACTTATAAGTAAAGTCCATATGCTCATGTTGAACGACAGTGAGGCACGTCTGCTCACGGGTGAGCATAATCTTAAAAAATGCGCAGATACGATTCGAAGCTGGGGGCCGGATTACGTTGTAATTAAAAAGGGAGAACATGGCGCCATGCTGATTTCGTCTAAAGGTGTTTTTATTGTTCCGGCTTATCCTGTTGATAAGGTTGTAGATCCCACCGGTGCCGGTGATTTATTCGCCGGCGGTTTCGTTGGGGCATTGGCTGAGGTCAAGAAAAAGGATGAACCGGGAATCAGGAAATCGCTGTTGTATGGCAGTGTTGTGGCGTCGTTCGGCGTTGAGAGATTCAGCCTGGATGGTCTTCGCAGACTAACCAGAGAAAACATAGACAAACGATTGCTGGATCTTGGAAAAATGATGCATGTCTGACGTTTATCTCTGGAACTGACAGGAATTTGCTTTCCCGCTTGTCATTCACACAACCCTCAATCAACAATTAAACTCGCTGGATGTGCAAATATTAGGCATGCAGCGGAGGAGTTTCAAGGCTAAAATAGCAGGTTTGGCGCCGAGACAGTGATCAGGACGGAACATCATTCATCGGTAGATTGAATGTAATTTGAAAGGGCCACGCAGTGATTTTGATCCCTATAACAGCCTGTCCGCCATCAATCGGAGGCATATCTGTTCTGTCGTTTGGGCTTTTTGCAAGGCTTATTGCTTACAGCTACGTAAACGCTTCTTTCGCCCAGTTCATGTTCCAGTTTGTGGACCAAAGCTTCGTCAGCGGTGACATTCAAGGATGTGTCAGTATCAAGAAAAACCTTTTCGCCTGACTGGTATTGCACGCAGATTATCACAGGTGTGTTGCCGGGATAGATCTTTAGTATGTCTTTTACTCTCGCCAGTTTCCCCGGTTCGATACTGCTGGCGGGGATATGAATGCCGACACGTGTGGCAAAATTGCCGGGTGCGCTTGTTAATGGATATATTTCCTGAGCGATGATTTTTGGGATTTCGTCCCTGGTTGATACTTCCCCGCACACCAGGACGGCGGCGTCGGGCGTTATATGGGTTCCGTAAGTCTGATAAGTTTCGGGAAAGGCAATCACTTCCACGTCACCATCCAGATTCTCCAGTTTTATTACGGCCATATTCTTCTTTGTCTTGGTGATCTTTGTTTTGAGTTGAGCAATAATGCCTCCCAGTCTAACAGCGGATTTATCCGGAAGGCCCTGAACATCTTTAATGGAAGTCAATTGATAATGTTTAAGTAGATATGAGTACTGTGTCAAAGGATGACCGCTCATATATATGCCGAGAAGTTCTTTTTCATCCGAGAGAAGTTCGTTTTCATGCCACTTTTTGCAGTCCGGCATGTCGTTTTCCAGTGTGCCGGGCGCATCTTGATTTAATGCGTCGAATAGATTTCCTTGTCCGGAAATTTGATCCTGATTGATATTGGAGGCGCGTGCCATCGCGAAGTCCAGGCCGTTAAAAAGTTGTGCTCTATGCATGCCGAATGAATCAAAAGCACCGCATCGGATAAGGCTTTCAATTGCTTTCTTGTTTATGGTTTGAGAATTCATTCGAGAGCAGAAATCAATAAGACTGGTGAACAAGCCGTTTTGCGTGCGTTCAGCAACTATAGACTGGGTAGCGCCCTCGCCCACATTTTTTATTCCTGCAAGTCCAAATCGCATTCCCTTGTCGGACGGGACAAAACGAACTCCGCTTGCGTTGATGTTCGGTGGAAGTATTTCCTGATTCATTTCTATTACTTCGGCAATGAATATCGGAAGTTTATCCGGATTGCCCATTTCACTGGAAAGCAGTGCGGACATGAATTCCGAGGGGTAATTGGCCTTCAAGAAGGCTGTCTGATAGGCGATGATTCCATAGCCAGTGCTATGCGCCTTACAGAAACCGTATCCTGCGAATTTGGCAATAGTGTCGAATATTTTACCCGCTAGCTTGGGGCTGATGTTGTTGACGGACTTGCATCCATTGATGAATTTTTCCCGTTGCTTTTCCATTTCTTCCGGCTTTTTCTTACCCATGGCGCGACGCAGTATATCTGCTTCTCCCAGTGAATATCCGGCCAGAACGTTAGCTGCCTGCAGGACCTGTTCTTGATACAACATGACACCATATGTTTCCTTGAGAACGGGTTCAAGCAGAGCGTGATCATATGTGATCTTAGCTTTGCCGCTTTTTCGTTTTACGTAATCATCCAGCATATTCATAGGGCCCGGCCGGTACAATGCGATCATGGCAATAAGATCTCTTATGTTATTGATACCGACCCGTCTTATAAGATCACGCATGCCGCTACTTTCAAGCTGGAAAACGCCTATTGTGTCGCCTCTATTGAGAAGATCGTAAGTGGGTTTGTCATTCATTGTGATGGTAGCAATGCAAATGTCCTGGTTTCTGAATTGTTTTATGATGTCTATCGTTTCCTGAATCACTGTAAGAGTTTTCAGACCCAGAAAATCCATTTTGAGAAGGCCAATATCGCCAAGCGGTTCCATTGAATATTGGGTAATCTGGTTCTTTTCCTTGTCACGGGCCAGAGGGATTATTTCGATCAGGGGCTTTTCGCCGATTACGACACCGGCGGCATGCGTTCCGGGATTTCTATATAGACCTTCCAGGACAAAAGCATGATCCAGTATTCTTGTACAGTCATCATCGTTCTTGTACATGTTTTTCAGTTCAGGATTCATATCAAGAGCGGTTTTAAGAGTTATTTTGGGATCTTCAGGAACCATTTTGGAGATAAGATCACACTTGCTGTAAGGTATTTCGAGCACTCTGCCCACATCTCGTATCGCGGTTTTCGCGCCAAGTGAACCGAATGTTATTATCTGTGCAACATTCTCATGCCCGTATTTCTCTTTGACGTAGTCGATTACTTCGCTTCTTCTGTTCTGGCAGAAATCAATATCGAAATCAGGTGGTGAAATACGTTCCAGATTAAGAAAACGTTCGAAAATAAGATCGTATTCCAGCGGATCTATTGATATTATATCAATAATATACGCCAGCAGACTGCCGCCGCCGGAGCCACGTCCCGGACCGACAGGTATATTAAGACGACGCGCCTGATTGACAAAATCCCAGACGACAAGATAGTAATTTATATATCCTGCTTGCTTGATGATGTTAAGCTCCTGGAGGAACCGGCCCAGAACTTTGCGTTCCATGTCGTTGCGAGGGTTGTCCGGATTTTCAATTCCGTACTTCTGCTTTAAGCCGTCCAGTCCGATTTTGGTCAAATATTGTTCCTGAGTATAACCCTGAGGAACCTGGAATACGGGAAAGTGAAGCTGGCCGAATTCAAATTCGACATTGCATTTTTCAGCTACTTCCAAAGTGGTGTCGAGAGAATGGGGGAAATCTCGGAAGACGGTCTCCATTTCCTGCCGGGTTTTCATGTAAAATTCTTCCGTACGGTAACGCATTCTGTTGGGATCGCTCATTATGGTTTGCGTCTGGATACAAAGCAGTATTTCATGTGCGCGTGCATGTTCTTTTTTAAGATAGTGGACATCGTTGGTTGCAACTATAGGCAGGCCTGTTTTGCGCGCCAGCTCAGGAAGCAATAGGTTGGCTTTTCGCTGTTCCGACAGGCCGTGATCCTGAACTTCAAGATAGAAATTGTCTTTGCCGAGAATATCGGCATATTCACCGGCAGCCCGCACGGCCCCGTCCATATTGTTCTCAGTCAAATGGCACATTATTTCGCCCTGGAGGCAGGCAGACAGGCCGATTAATCCTTCATGGTGAGCTGCGAGCAGTTCCTTGTCTATTCTCGGTTTGTAGTAGAATCCTTCCAGGTGTGCTGCGGAAATCAAACGGGTAAGATTCTTGTAACCGGTCTCGTTTGTTGCCAGCAGAACGAGATGATTTGCTTGCGCGCCTATGTTGTCCGTCTTTCTGTCCAGACGGCTGTTTTTTGCGACATATGTTTCACAACCGAGTATAGGTTTTATTCCCAGTGCTTTGGCGTTTTTATAGAAATCAATTATACCGTACATTACACCATGGTCAGTTATTGCAACTGCAGGCATATTGTTTTGAACAGCCATGTCCATTACGTCGCCGATGCGACAAGCGCCGTCCAGCAGACTGTAACAAGTATGCAGATGGAGATGTACAAAGGGCTGACTTTTCATGGTGATCAAGATGGTAATTAGCCTGACTGATAGATGGAAGCTTTTTCTGTAATTCGTGTTTCTTAACTGTATGTTCACCTGGCTATAATGTCTCGTGTAATGCCATGTAATTCGCGTGTAAGTCGGCAACTAATGCGGCATATATTCTTTCAAGCTGCAATTGATGCATAAACACAGGTTTTTATCGTCTCTGGACAAGATGTTATTGATGGTGCTAGTATTCAGTATTGAAACAGCCGGGGGTGTGTTATGGCAGAAAAAATACATATTGATGCTGTAAAACTGAAAGCAGCGATAGAAAAAAGTGTAACAACAATAAAGTCATTAATAGTTAAGACAGAAGAAATAGCGGCAATCTGCGATGCTGTTGTCGAAACTTTGGTTTCGGGGCATAAACTGTTGACAGCGGGTAATGGCGGCAGTGCCGCGGAAGCTTTGCATATGGCTGAAGAACTTGTAGGTCGATTTCGAGCGGACAGAAAATCTTTGCCCGCAGTATCTCTTGTTGCTGATTCCACGGCTTTGACGTGCATAGGCAATGACTACGGGTTTGACTATATATTCAGCAGGCAGGTAGAAGGTCTGGGTGCGCCTGGTGATATGCTGGTGCTGTTCAGCACCAGCGGTAAGGCGAAAAATCTGACAAGGGCCTTGCGAAGCGCTGTAGAAGCAAAGATGCGGGTAGTTTGTCTGCTGGGCAGGGATGGTGGATGTTTGCGGGGCCGCGGCGATTTTGAATTGATTGTTGATGGTGATGCTACCGAACGTATTCAGGAAGCTCATCAGGTTATTGTTCACTTGATACTGGATGCTGTAGAATCAGCTTTTTCCGTTAAACAGGAACAGAGGTAAAAGTTTTATGTTTTCATTGCATAATGCTGGAATTCAGCGAGATACAGGGCGATTAATATTATCTGTTTTGTGCGTGGTTCTGATAGTTCCTTTAACGGTTTGGGGACAGGCGGAAGTCAGCTTGGAACTGGAAGATGCAGATGTTCTGCAGTTTGAGCGCGTTACCTTGCATGTGTGGGTGCGCAATGTTTCGTTTTCGAAAGTGACGATAAGCAGTAAAGGTGAAAAAGAGCCCCGGTTGATGTTAATGGTGGAAAAGGACGGACATTATGTCGCATTAACGACGGATGAAATTATTAAGAGAGATTATATAATTCCGCCGAATGAGACCCGGGAAATACCAATAGAATTTTCATCTGTCTGCGATATCACCGAAATGGGCAGGTATCTTATATACGCGGCAGTTCAGATTGGCGATAAAATGTTCATGTCCAAGAAGAAGATGCTGGATGTTGTTAATGGCATCAGATTGTGCAGTAGATCCACTCCCGTTCCAGGTGTTCCTGGTGCTATGCGGGAATATACTCTTCGTTATTGGCCGAGAAAAAAAGAAACTTATTTATTTCTGAGTGTTCAAGAAGCAAACAGAGGGTTGAATTATGGCGTTTTTCCGCTAGGCCCGTTATTGCGTGTCCATGAACCTGTTATAGAAATTGATAATCAAGGTATTGTTACGATTGTGCATCAATCGGCGGGCAATCGTTACACCAGAACGGTTTTCCGGTCAGAGCGCAACAAGGTGCAGTTTATTGATCAAAGCGATTATTCCGATATGGACGTAAAATCGCGCCTGAAGTAATTTTGCATTATCTGTAAATATCCTGCGTTATTTAAAGGTACAACGGATCATTTTGATCTTGAGAATGCATGTTTGTTTTCTTATTGTGATTTTTTGTAAGAGAAACCGATTTGATCTTTTCCATGGAAGATTAGATTCTTCATGAATAATGCGCGTTAGTGCACCTGTGGTGAAATTGGCATACACGCAGCGTTCAGGTCGCTGTGGCCGCAAGGCCGTGGAGGTTCGACTCCTCTCAGGTGCACCATTTATTTTAGTCTTTATTTGTTGTTATAAACGTATAACAATGAATAGGAACATTTGTGGAGATTCAAGAATTGATAAAAACACGGGTTTTACATCTTGAAGCAGGAAGGAATGGCAGATGAAATGTGAAATTTGCGGCAAAAAAGAAGCTGGATTAGCCCTGAAACGGGTGGAAGACGGCGTGGTTAAGGAAATATCCGTATGCGCGGAATGCGCGGCACGGATTGAAATGGACATGCAGTCACCCATGAGTATTACAGATTTTCTTTTTGGGGCCGATGCGGAAGGTGCATCGGATTATGCCAATGATGACAAGAGTTGTCCTGTCTGCAGTATGAAGATGAGCGATTTCCGGCGGACATCGCAGTTGGGATGTTCTACCTGTTATGAGGTGTTTGAAACAGAATTGGCTTCATTGCTGGTGGCCATTAATAGTGAAAGCAGGCATGTAGGAAAAGTGCCGGAATCCAAACGAATCACGGCGGAAGTGATGACTTTGCGGAAAGCTTTGAATAGAGCCGTGGCTGGTCAATGCTATGAGGAAGCGGCCCAATTACGGGACAAGATAAAAGAATTAACAGACAAGCAGGATATGGATTAAGCCGGCGCAGAAGAGGAACTATAAATGATAACAGATGATCTTATAAAGGGGCCTGGTTCATGGCTTTCCAAAGAACATGCCGCTGGTATCATTGTAAGCAGCAGGGCGCGATTGGCGCGTAATGTGACCGGAACCGCCTTTCCGGGATGGGCTAAAGAGGAAGTGCGCGTAAAACTTTGCGGTGAATTAAGAGATGTTTTCAAAGGTATTCCAGGCATTGAAAATCCAATATTTTTTGATATGGGAAACCTTGATGTTGTGGACAAAGAAGTGCTGAGAGAAAGACATTTAATCAGCAATGAATTGTACGCAAGAGGACGCGGTAGCGGGCTGATTGCGGCGCAGGATGAAGCAATTGCCGTAATGATTAATGAAGAAGATCATCTTCGCCTGCAGGCGATAAGTCCTGGAATGAGTTTGCATGAGGTCTGGGGTCGGCTTAATGAGCTGGATTCCGAGGTGGAGAAAAGGTTGGATTATGCGTTTTCTCCGCGTTTGGGGTATCTTGCAGCGTGTCCTTCAAATACAGGCACGGGTTTACGGGCCAGTGTTATGATGCATTTATCCGGATTGCGTCTGCTGAATGAAGTTGATGCTGTTGTCCGGGGGTTGAACAGAATCGGCTTTGCAGTCAGAGGCCTGTTCGGAGAAGGCACGGAGGCCTATGGGAATATGTTCCAGGTGTCCAATCAGACAACCATGGGAGATACAGAAGAGAACATTATTAAACGGCTGGTAGAAATTATTGAAGAACTGGCCCAGCATGAGCGTAATGCCAGAGATCGTTTGCTCGAAAAGAAAGAAATAACACTCCTTGACCAGATTGGGAGAGCGTTTGGCGTGCTTATGCAGGCAATGATGCTTTCGTCAAGGGAATCAGTTGACTTATTATCGATTTTGAGATTAGGTGTCGAAATGGGCATTGTTACCGGAGTTTCAGTAGCAAGGATTAACGAGATTATGCTCTTGACCCAACCGGGTCATCTGCAGAAGATCATGGGGAAAATTCTTGGACCGCAGGAAAGGGATGAGGCCAGAGCCATGATAGTCAGGCAGAAACTTGCCGATATGCGGCTGGACAGCAAGAAAGATAATGCAGAAGTGGGGTCGCGTCTTTGCGGTTCGAGATTATTTGTGGTCGAAGAAGGAGCAAAAGGATCCGCCAGTTCAGTGGCGCAGAAATAGTAATATGGGTGAATACGATCATTTTACGATACGTGCACAACGCGTGATTCAGTTGGCCAGGCGTGAGGCGAACCATTACGATCGTTCGTACGTTGCCTCGGAGCATTTGCTTCTGGGTCTTGTCGCGCTTGGTGAAGGTGTGGCGGCAACTGTATTGGAACGAATGGGCGCATCTCTTGAGACTATTCGACTGGAGGTAGAGCGAATTGCCGGTCAGGGCACTGACACGAAGACAGTGGGGAATGTTTCTTTTACGCCGCGTGTTAAAAAAATACTCCAGTTGGCCATGGCTGAGGCCCGCCTTCTGAATCATACATATGTTGGTACGGAGCATATTCTGCTTGGATTGCTTCGTGAAGGAGAAGGTGCCTCCGCTCAGGTTCTTAAAACTTTGAATATCGACTATGAAACAGCTCGCATGGAGGTTATGAGAGAGTTGAATCCGGATTTTGAATTTGAAGAAGAAGCGTCTGAAATTTTTGAAGATGAAAGAAAAGAAGTAGATGCGAAAACACCTGCATTAAACCTTTATGGACGTGATTTGACTGTATTGGCCAGGAAAAATGAACTTGATCCGGTGATAGGCCGTCGTGACGAACTTGAACGTGTCATTCAGATATTGAGCAGGCGAAACAAGAATAATGCCGTGCTTCTCGGAGAAGCTGGAGTGGGTAAAACGGCTGTTGTTGAGGGGCTTGCACAGGTGATTGTTGCAGGTGAAGTTTCTGAAAACATGCGGGGCAAGAAGGTTGTTACTCTTGATATAGCTCTCATGATAGCGGGAACAAAATACAGAGGACAATTCGAAGAACGCATAAAAGCCGTCATGGATGAGATCAAGAGAGTAGGCAATGTCATAGTTTTCATTGATGAACTGCATACGATAGTAGGGGCAGGTGGCGCGGAAGGCGCAATGGATGCGTCTAACATTATTAAGCCGGCCCTGGCTCGCGGCGAACTGCAGTGTATAGGCGCTACTACGCTCAATGAATATAGGAAATACATAGAAAAGGATGCCGCTCTTGAACGACGCTTCCAGACGGTTCGAATAGAGGAACCGTCGGTGGAAGAGACCGTTTTGATATTGAAAGGAGTGTGCGGCAGGTACGAACAACACCACAATGTTAAATATGAGGCCGCCGCCCTTGAATCAGCCGTACGACTTACAGACCGTTATATGACAGGACGGTTTCTTCCGGACAAGGCTATAGACGCGATAGATGAGGCGGGCGCGCGAGTCAGAATATTAGCCACAACGCGTCCACCGGAACTGACAGCGCAAGAGGCACAAATAGAAGTGATTAGTGAAAAAAAGAACCGAGCTATAGGAAATCAGCAGTTCGAAGAAGCAGCCGGCCTGAGAGATCAGGAACGCAAGAAGAGAAACGCTTTTGATGAAATGGTCAAAGAGTGGCAGGAAAGAAATAAGGGGAAAGAGCTTTTTATAACAGAAGAAGATATCGCCGCAGTAGTGTCTAAAATGACAGGCGTGCCGTTGGAAAGAATGGCCGGACAGGAACTTTCCAGACTGTTAGGAATGGAGCATGAATTGGAAAAAGTAGTTGTCGGCCAAACGGAAGCCGTGCAGAGCGTGTGCAGGGCTTTGCGCAGATCGCGCGCTGATCTGAAGGATCCGAACAGACCGATAGGTTCTTTTCTGTTCCTGGGATCTACAGGTGTTGGCAAGACGCTCCTGGCCAAAGCACTGGCCCAGTTTATGTTTGATGATTCGAATGCCATTGTTCAGGTGGACATGTCTGAGTATATGGAAAAATTTACAGTGTCACGGCTTGTTGGATCGCCACCAGGTTATATAGGGCATGATGAAGGAGGGCAATTAACCGAGAAAGTGCGTCGTCGCCCATATTCTGTTGTTTTGTTTGATGAAATCGAAAAGGCTCACCCGGACGTTATGCATATTTTACTTCAGATACTGGAAGAGGGTAAACTCACGGATAGTTTTGGACGCCGGGTTGATTTCAGAAATACCGTGGTGATACTTACTTCCAACATGGGCTTTGATTCGGCCAAGACGCTTGCCGGAATGGGGTTTGGCAAAAATACGCAGGAAGCGGATTATGAACAACTGAAAACCAGAATGATCGCAGAATCAAAAAGGGTTTTTAAACCTGAACTTTTAAACAGGTTTGATGATATTGTTGTCTTTAAACAGCTGGTAAAGGATGACATTGTCAAAATTCTTGATCTGGAAATGGCAAAAATAACGGAACGTTTGACAGCTAAAGGCAAGAAACTGAAAGTGGGACGGCCCGCAATGACCTTCCTGATAAACAGGGGGTTCAATCAGGCATCCGGAGCAAGGCTTCTGCGCCAGACAATAGAAAAGCATATTGAACAGCCTTTGGCGGAAATGATATTACGTGGCGATCTTGACGGAAGTAACGTTGTTGAGGCTGTAGTGTCTGGCGATGTTCTTACATTCAGACAGGTGGCAGAAAAGAATAAAAAAGAACGGAAGAAAGCTTGCAAACCGGTTGATAAGGTGTAAGCATACCCGCCTTTCGTCAACAGAAAGGCATTATGCCGGTTTGCTTGGCGAAAAAGTGTTTCAGGGAGGAAATATGGCAGTAAAGGTCAGGTTGACAAGAACCGGGGCGAACAACAATATAATGTTCAGAATAATAGCGGCAGACTCGCGTTCGCCGCGTGATGGACGTTTTCTTGAAACCCTTGGCTGGTACAACCCAAATAAACCCGGGGTTAATTACAAAGTTGATTTGGAACGCGTTGAGTATTGGCGCAGTAAAGGCGCCATAGTCAGCGATACTGTTAAGAGCCTTGTAGGTAAGGCCCGGAAAAACGCAGAGTGAACAGTAAATCAGCGTGTTGCAACTGGTTTAAGACATCGTTGCGCGTAATTACTGTTTTCCGATAATGCTATGGGTGAACCGCTGGAGATTGATATCATCACTATTTTTCCCGTGATGCTGAATTGCTTTCTTGAGGAAAGCATTCTGAAACGGGCTGTTGAAAAAGGATCCGTGCGGATACGGACAGTCAATCTCCGGGACTTTGCCAAGGATGCAAGACGCTCGACGGATGACAGACCATATGGCGGCGGGCCAGGGATGGTTATGCTTCCTGAGCCGTTGCTTGACGCCGTAACGGCGGTTCGGAAACCATCATCGCGAGTGATATTAATGACGCCACAAGGGCGTAAATTCGACCAGCAGATTGCCGGGGAACTGGCATTGGAAAATCATTTAATATTTATATGCGGAAATTATGAGGGAATAGACGAACGCGTGAAGGATGAACTGTCGGCCGATGAGTTATCAATAGGGGATTATGTGCTTACCAACGGTGGCTTGGCGTCAGTTGTTGTCGTGGATGCCGTTGTGCGGCTACTGCCTGATGTTCTGGGGTGTGATGCTTCAACGACAGAAGAGTCATTTAGCGCAGGATTGCTGGAATATCCTCAATATACGCGTCCGCCGGTGTTCAGGGGCAGGAAAGTACCAGAGATATTACTGTCAGGTAATCATGAAAAAATAGCCAGTTGGCGAAAGGAACAGGCGCTGATACGCACGAAAGAAAAAAGGCCGGACCTTTTAAACAGACAGGATGTACAATAGAGTTTTCGAGAATTTTTGTTGTTGTTGTTTTTAAATGTACTGCTAGTATTCAACTTTTAGCGGACAGAGGTAAATATGAGCAAGATTATAGATAAAATCAGTAAAGAGAACGAAAAGAAGGAAAAAATAAGTTCGGTCACCATAGGTGATACGGTAAAGGTGCATACGAAAATCCGAGAAGGAGATAAAGATCGCGTGCAGATCTTTGCTGGTACGGTGATAGCGAAGAAAGGAAGAGGCTCGGCTAAAACCTTCACGGTTCGCCGCGTTTCTTATGGTGTGGGAATGGAAAGAGTGTTTCCTTTGCATTCACCGCAAATTGTCCGGGTTGATATTGAAAAATCTGCGCGTGTTCGTCGTGCGAAATTGTATTTTCTGCGGGAACTTACCGGCAAGAAGGCAAGGTTGACAAGAAGAATACGGGCTAATTAAGAAGACAGGCTCGGTTTAAATGCTTCGGTTTGAACGCCAGTATTGGGACATGGGTTATGTCAGGATCGCTGGCGTGGACGAGGCCGGGCGCGGATCGTTGGCTGGTCCTGTTGTAGCATCCGCAGTGGTCTTCGAAAAATCCTTTATAGAGAGAGAAAGTTCGGCATCATTACTGGGGTTGACAGACTCCAAGAAGCTTTCAGAAGGAAAACGGGAATTCTTTTACGATCTATTAACACGTCCCGCTGAAGTGGAAATAGGCGTGGGGATTTGCGGGACGGATGAAATAGATTCTCTCAATATTCTGCGTGCTACGCATCTTGCCATGTCACGGGCCATAAGTGATTTGCCGGTCATGCCGGATTATTCCATTGTGGACGGGTTGCCCGTTAAAGGATTGCCGTGTGGTTCCGCGGCTATAGTAGATGGCGATTCCAAAAGTCTTTCAATTGCAGCAGCCAGCGTCGTAGCCAAAGTAGTTCGCGATGCGCATATGCGGGAACTAGGCTTGCGTTATCCCGAATACGGATTTGCTGTTCATAAGGGATACGGAACGGAAATGCATATGCAGAAACTTTTCGAGCATGGTCCGTCGCCAATGCACAGAAGCTCGTTTAGACCGGTACGAGAGGCCGCTGAAATAAAATCGCGGGCAAAACGAAATGACTCACATTGAACATCTGGAAACAGGTAAGTGGGGTGAAAGCCTTGCTGAAAAAATGCTTCGCCGGAAGAAGTATCGAATACTTGGCCGACGAGTTCACGTTGGTGTTCGTGATGAGATAGACCTGGTTGCAAGAGATCATGAAGTGTTGGTTTTTGTTGAAGTAAAAACAAGAAAACAGGAGGACTATGGCAGACCGATAACCGCAGTAGATAGAAAAAAAAGACATGCTTTGTCCAGGGCGGCAGTTCGTTACCTGAAACGTCTGAAAATTCAGCCGGACGCTTTTCGCTTTGATGTTGTCGAAGTAATTGGGTCATTAGGTGATGGTCATCCGGTTCTGCGGCATATAGAAAACGCATTTCAGCTGGATAAACATTATTTGCCGCCAGTGTGAAAAAGGTGGCTCTTTCCTTGACTGTTTTCGGCATGTGCAGTATGGTGTGATTTATAGGCTTTGTTGTTTAGTTTGATCATGTCGCTTTCGGGGGAACCCGGCGCTTGATTTTTAAAAGGAGGATTATTAAGAATGAAAAGTAAATTATTTATGACGATCCTGTTCAGCGTTCTTTTTTGCAGTATAGGATTTTCCATGGAACGAGCAGAACTGTCTGAAGAGGCTCAGTCAATCCTGCCTGAAGGTAAAAAAGTGATTGTAGAAATGAAGAACGGTAAAAGCGCGGAAGGCATGCTGACCCGAATAACGGAAGACAGGCTTTTTCTTCGTATCGTTGTGAATGAAAGTATGTCCATCCCGCGATCAGTAAACAGGTCTGAAGTCAAATCCGTCAAAGAACTTGATATTACATCGGTGTTCGCAATAGCCCTGAAAGATACTTTTCAGATTAGTGACGACTCAAGTCTGACGGAAAAAGAATATGAACACATAATAAGAATATTCGACGAATTTCTGACAAAATGTAAAAGCTCGCAGGATTTCAATGTGATAAAGGAACGGCGAGATGCTTTTGCTGATGAATTGACAAATGTTCAGCGCGGTATGGAAAAGGTTAAAGCAGAATGGCTTACACCCGTCTGTGCGTCTGTAAGGAAATTCGATATTTACAGTGAAGAAATAGAGGTTTTAGAGGAAAGAGATGATTTTGAAAGGAATGAAAAAGTGCAGGTCGTATATGAAGAACTTGCGGATAAACGGCGGGCGGCCGCACGCAGTCTTCCGAAAATGATGCAGACATGGGTGCCTGAACTCCTGGACACCAAAAGATTTGATGATGCCATAATCGAAACTACGGCTTTTCAGCAGTTCTGGATTCGGCAGGTCATATTAAGCGAAGGAGTGGCTTTTGAAGCAATTAAAGAGATGGACTTCGATTATATTATCAGAATGGAAAAGAAAATCATGGATGTTTACAAGGCTGAGGGACTGGGAGTGGAACGGCCCGATAACGTTGATCAGCCTAAAGACATGGCATATGTACCAGGCGGCTATTTCTTAATGGGAAAACAAGAGGCGGAATCCAAAGAAAACAGTTTTCCAATGCATGTAGTGTATGTGAGCCCTTTTCTTATAGATAAATATGAGGTTTCAAATGAGGAATATCGCAAATTTGTGGAACATGTGAGCAAAACAGGAGATTCCTCCATGGAACACCCGTCTGCTCCGCCACTGAAACAGCATAAACCTGAAGGATGGAATAACGCATCTTTGAGTCAGGATAATCAACCGGTCGTCGGTGTTGATTGGTTCGATGCTTATGCTTATGCGAAATGGATCGGCAAACGTCTTCCTACAGAGGCTGAATGGGAAAAGGCGGCACGCGGCATGGATGCGTTTAAGTACCCCTGGGGTGATGATGAACCGAAAAAAAAGGCGATTAATACGATGGGCGGACGAGCGTTTATAGCTGAAGAAATGGATAGACAGAACCCACCTCAACCACCTGAACCAGAGGGGGGGTGCGGTTGTGTAAGCAAGAAGGATCTGCCACCACCAACACCAACGAGGTTGCCGGTCAAAACATGGGTCGTGGATGAACATTTGCCGCAAGAAGCATTGAGAGCTATCGAAAATGAAGAACTCCAATGGACTGAGGAATATCCCAGCCCGTACGGCTTGTTGCATATGGCGGGAAATGCGGCAGAATGGGTTAACGATTTCTATTGCCCGGAATATTATTCCACGTCATGTATTGTGGATCCGCAAGGGCCGACAGACGGTGATGTCCACGTGTTCAGGGGTGGACACTATTTTTCTAAAAAAGACGAGAACGTTACTGTCTATGAACGTTCTTTTCCTCCAGAACACGATCCGGGGGACGGTTGTGTGTCCACTGGCAGACGACGACGAAATCAAACAAGGTCGCCTGCTGTAGGATTTCGCTGCGTTAAATCAGTTGGTCCGGTGGAATAAGTCCTCACATCAGATATTTGACACCGGAGGTCTTTTTATCTTATTTTGTTAGCGGCTTTTTGGGGCGATTAGCTCAGCTGGCTAGAGCACTTGCTTGACATGCAAGGGGTCGGCAGTTCAAGTCTGCCATCGCCCACCATTATTTAAATGGCAGTGTCGGACGGAGACAGGGAGATTGCAAGCGTGGCAAAAAATAGATTTTTGAATATTTATTTGTCGTTATCGTTTTTTGGTCTTATCACGATCTCATGCTATTCTGCGGACTTTTCATCGGTTGTTCCCAATGTTCAGAACGATGTCAATCGGCTTTGCTCAGTGGGTTCCCGCGTTGTTGGACAACCTGGTCATGATATCGCGCTTGCCCGGCTTCATGAATCAATCGCATCACTACGCAATACTAAGACCTGGACACAGGAATTTCCCGTCGTAATGCCTAAAGTTCAAGAAGCAACGCTTACGTTGCATGAAGAACTGTTGTCCAGTAGAAATCGTATATATCCATTATGGCCGGCAAGTGTGCGCATGAATACAACGCCGGCAGATGGAATTACCGGCAAGCTGATCTATGTCGGGCAGGGCGCGTTCGGAGAAATACCTGTTAAAAGTGTTTATGGCCAGATCGCTGTTATGGAAATGACAGGTAATGCGTCATGGCAAACCCTCTTTGCGCTGGGCGCAAAAGCGGTGGTGCTGTTGGGTTCCGAAAGTGTGGATAGTTCCGACGCTGATACGCACGTTATGGCAATACCAGTCAATTTCCCGCGCTTTTTTGTGCCGGAAGGAGAGCTCGCAAAGAAACTTAGAGTAACAGAAGGGCTGGAAGGAACACTGTATGTCAAATCGGAATGGTCAGAAGTAACTGCTGTAAACACATACGCTCTGGTTAAACCTGAAAACCCCATAGAGCCCCAAAAAGCGTTCGTTATAGCCGTGCAGTTTGATTCAATGAGCATAGTTCCGGAAATTGCGCCAGGGGCCGATGGAGCCGTTGATGTTGCTACGGCACTTGCCTTGTTGCGCGTTTTCTCAGAACAGCCCCCTGAACGGCCGGTTTTATTCGCTTTTCTTGATGCGGTCGCGATAAATCAGCTCGGAACCCGCGAAATGCTGTTGTCATTGGCGTGTACACCTGAAACGCGCGAAGCAATGCAAACATTGGATGTGAAAACCAGAGAGGAATACAGGAATCTGATGGCATTGGTGTCAGACCTGAAAAATGGCGTAATTCCAATATCAAAGATAGAAAAAAAATGGCACACGCTGTTATGCCGATTTGGACTCTGGCAACTGATGCATGAAAATTGGCAATTGCCTTTACTCCTTTTCATCCTGGGTGTTGCCCAAATTGTTACGTTAATTTATGTGCTGTCAGGACGCGCGCGCCCCACGCATGCCGCGACCTCGCGCTGGACTAGCGCCTGTACAGCATTAGTCTGCCTCGGAACTGTCCTGACGTTAATTGGCGGGGCGGGACTATTGTTTGGAGAAAAAAAACCTTATGACGAAGCAAAGACCACACTAGAATATTTAAATCGATTGCATAAACCGGAATATCGTCTTGTTCAAGGTCCCGTGAAGCAGGAATTACAGAAAGAGCTGCTGGCGTTAAATGTAAAAATTGAGCCGCTCAGATTGGAGGTTTATAAATCTGAAGATGGCCGCGAGAAAGAACAATCGCAGAAACAGTTAGGGGAGTTGGAGCAACGACGTAGAGTTTTTCTGGAGACACAGGAACAGCTCCTGAAGAAGAAGCCGCTGACTGAGGAAACAATACCAGTTGCCATGGAAATCTGGAACAGAGCATGGGGCCGTATGACCGGACAGTTAAGGGCGCTGGAGGAAATATTTGAACGGGACAGACAACGTGACGAAATGCGCGATATGCTTTTGGCCGAATTGGGGTTGGCGAATAAGGCGATTGATGATGAAAAGGACAGCAAGGAAAAAGATGGCGCCGGATTATTGCCAATCTCATTTGTCATGGGGCTGGACCTGTCTGACGCCGGCGAAGCGGTTGGTCCCTGTTTATATGATTTTTTTCTTTTGCAGAACGAAGAAAGGAACGCGAGAGATTTTACGCGTTGGCTGAGAATGCTGGTTAAGGACGAGGAGGAGATCATGCCTCCGGACCTGCGTTCGGTCGTTGATTTTGAACCGATCGCAGGGCAGGAATCGGTAATGTCGCATTTCGTTGGGAAGCCTGCATCGATAACTTCGCCCGCGTTGAGTTTTGAAATACCGGCTGTTACGTGGGCGACTCTTAACGCTTTGCGGACCCGCATGGATACTCCCAATGATAGCCCTGAAAAATTAGACTGGAATAGACTCAATCCTCAAATTCAAGCAACATTGTATATGGTCACTAAATGGGTATCCGATGACAGGTTTGTGCTTCTGCCTGCCAAAATATCCCAGTATGTAACACGAATGGTCGGCAGTATAGTTGATCAGGCGCAAGGAGAACCCATTGCTCGTTTACCTATGGTTGGTTATATTACGGCAATTGCGCCTTATGTGAGCGATGACGGGCAGACGATGCATATTGCCTGTTCGGGAATGAGATATCAGGAATTTACCACTACGGGTATAGATGGACGATTTATATTTGACGGTATTACAGGCAAGGCAGGTTACAATTTCTCAGCACACGCGTATCTGCTTAACGATGAAGGCGCGCCGATCCGGGCGATAAATCATCTTGTATCGAAACCTTCCGCGACAATGCACAATCGTTCCGCGCGAAAACATAAACCAGTCAGGGCCACGCCTTTCACATGTCAGGAACATAGTGTGGCCGGTCTGTTTGATCCCCGTTTTCTGGTGCCGTTATACTCCATTGATGTAATGGATGCTCTACGGGGCGACCCTAAACGCAAGAATCAAACAATATATAACGGCATGATTTCATTCGCGCTTGAGCCGGGAACGTCATGGCAGATGCTTTTAAGAGTAGGTATTGTGGGGAATCGCATGGCTTTTGTTAATATGCTTGAGCCGGAGAAGAGCAAGGGAATGGTCTTGCGGAGAGCGATGCTCGGGTTCCCTAGTGGAAGCGGATTGCCTCTGCACCCTATGCATATTTCAGCGAAGGATTTTTATAATTTGGATGCACGCCGGATTGCAGATTACAAAAAAGCAGGCATATCGAGTAAGGCTATTGAATCAATACAGGAAATAACAAAAGCTGAACTTGAATCCGCTGATATAGCTTACAAAGCCGATGATGGTGATGCATATTTCCGGCATATTAGTACCGCGTTGGCTAACGAAGTTCGTGCTTACAAAGCCATTAGAGATACGGCTAACGACGTTGTGCGAGGTATTATCTTTCTTTTGCTCGTTTTGGTGCCGTCAGCGTATGCCATGGAGCGTCTGATTATTGCATCCACGCATGTATACAAGCAAATTGTCGGCGGCATTGGTATATTTCTGATCATGATTATGATATTGTGGAGTTTCCACCCGGCATTCCGTATAAGCAATATGCCGTTAATGATTGTTATGGCGTTTGGAATAATTTTCCTCAGCCTGATGGTTATCCAGGTTCTATACTCAAAGTTTGAGGTTGAACTCGAAAAACTGCGCCGCGGACAAGCCGTGTCGCACCGCGCCGAAAGCGCCGGCCTTAAACTCCTTTCAACTCAAATCCGGCTTGGTCTGGCTAATATGCGAAAACGTCCGCTTCGCACTGCACTTACGGGGCTGACGGTGATGTTGATAACTTTTGCTTTGCTTTGCTTTATGTCCACAAGCACGTATGTCGAAAAATCTGAGTACTCGATAAATAAACGCAATGTCGAACCGTCAATGTTAATTCAACAGCCAGGTTTCTCGTTCATGCCGGGGTCTGCGTATGATTTCATGGCGAATGGTATTGGGGCCGCGTATCCTATGGCTCCAAGGAAATGGTGGATCGAGCCGCAAGACGCACAATGGCGCCTGCATGTCAGCAATACTGCCAACGATAAACGTATTTCTCTTACGGGGGCAATAGGCTTGAGCAGTAACGAGGCGCTTGTCAGTCATATTGACGATATATGTCCTGAATGGCAGGAATTCTCCGCTCATGGCGGATGTTATTTGTCCGTTGAAAACGCGAAGGAGCTTAACGCTGAACCGGGTGACATGCTTCTTATAGGAGGGCAAAAACTGAAACTGGTAGGGGTTTTTGACTCGAGTCGTTTTGACGAGGAAATCAAGGCAATAGACGGCAGTTCAATACTTCCGCCAAACTATGCCATGATAGATGTCAATGAACGGAATGAAAGAACCAGCACGGATATGGCCACATTGTTCGTTAAAATGCAGGCAGGTCTGGTTATCGATGAAAAAACACAGGGACTGCCATCGCTGTCAAGTCGTGATATTGTGATTTTTTCAGCCGATCATGAAAAAGGATTACCAGTGCAACTGCGAAGCGTTGCCGTACCGGTCAAAAGTCACTCTGAAGCAAGAGGTCTGGCAGTTAAAATGTCTGATAAACTGGCGTTTCCAATTTATTTCAGTTTTTCCGGTGGTGTCAGGGTAATGGTTTCAAGACCTTTGACGCCAAAAGCGCCCAAAAGCCTCCTGATCCCATTGTTCATCGCAGGCTTCATAATCTTCAATACCATGCTGAGCTCGCTGGCTGAACGCAAAAAAGAAATATATGTTTATACCAGTCTTGGATTAGCGCCATTCCACATAGGCATTATGTTCCTCGCGGAGGCCCTGACCTATGGAGTGCTTGGCTCAATTTTTGGGTATATTGGAGGACAAGGGCTGGCAACCATCTTTACCAAGCTTGGCTGGATGGGCGGTATTACTCTCAATTTCGGCGGAAGCCAGGCAGTGTTAACAATGCTCATGGTGCTCGGTATCGTGGTCGTATCATCCCTTGCTCCAGCATATCTGGCGGGTAAAGTAGCTACACCTTCAAATGATATGACATGGCATGTACCCACCCCTCGTGCTAATGAGAAGGGCGGACAGGTTGTAAAAGATACACTTCCTTTTACGGCTACCCTGAAGACATCTACCGGTGTACTGGCGTTTTTGTATGATTATTTCGCCGCGCATACGGATGGTGCAATCGGTCATATGACGACCGCGAATTTATCTGTTTTTCGGGATGAGACAGGAAATGGTAGCACCATAGGGGTTAAAGGAACTGTATGGCTTGCTCCATATGATATGGGAGTGCGTCAGGAAATGGAACTAGCCATCCATGAAGTGGACAAAGAAGGCGATATTCATGAAATAAATATCAGTCTGGAGCATGGCTCAGGTCAAATTGCAAGCTGGTGCAGGCTGAACAAGAAATTTTTGAGCGATCTAAGACGACAACTTCTCGGCTGGCGAAAGATGGAACCAGTTGAAATAATTCGTTTCATTGAACAAGGCAATAGAATGCTTGACGGTAAAAGTGAATAATGGGATATGAAATGGTGCGCCTTCTCCTGTGGTAGTAATGTTTTAATAGATGTAAACAAGGACAGGTAGCACGCTAAACAATGGACTGGAAATGAAGCTGGATAAAGAAATTCAGGAATTCAGGGATATTCTCAAGGCGCCAAGCGAGTTTGAAGACGGATTCAGTTGGCGTACTATTCTGATGGCCTTGTTTGTAGGTCTGTTAATGGCGCCTGCCCAGATGTATATGCAGCTTGTGGCCGGCCTCAGCATGGGCGCTGCCGCACAGTGGGTTACAGTCATTCTGTATGTTGAGATAGCTCGCCGTGCCTTTACCACAATCAAGCGGCCGGAACTTTTCGTTCTTTTCTATATGTGCGGAGCCGTGATGAGTATTGACGGAGGGCTCCTGTGGCGGCAATTCCTGGTTCAGAGCGAATCCATGCGCATGCTGGGGATTACAGAATATATACCCGAATGGTACGCGCCCAAGGATCCGGCTGTACTGGCAACGCGAAGCTTTTTTGTTAAACAGTGGCTTGTTCCAGTGGGAATTATTATAGGGACCTCTTTCATTAGCCGATTGGACCACTTCGGTCTTGGCTATGTAATGTATCGGCTTACTTCTGATGTTGAAAAACTCCCATTCCCAATGGCGCCTGTAGGGGCTATGGGTATGACGGCTCTGGCTGATGTGTCAGGCGAAAAGGATACATGGCGCTGGCGAACCTTCTCTTTCGGCGCCGTCGCAGGCATGGTTTTCGGCTTGGTATATATAGGTGTTCCACAGATTACTGGCGCTATATTTTCTGAACCGATAAAAATTATCCCGATTCCGTTTGTTGATATTACTAAATATACGGAATCGTTTCTTCCCGCCATGCCGTTCCTTATAAGTTTTGATCTATCATTCTTTGTAACAGGAATGGTGATGCCTTTCTTCGCAGTCATGGGCACGCTGGCAGGACTTATTTTCACACTTCTTTTGAATCCGGTTTTGTATAATGCCGGCATTCTCAACAGCTGGGAACCAGGTCTGGGCGGTATAAAAACGATTCAGTCAAATACACTTGATTTTTATTACAGTTTCAGTTTGGGTCTTGCTTTCGCGGTAGCGGCCATTGGTTTTGCAGCGTGTTGGAAAAGCCTCAGGGAAAAACGCAAGGAAATGAACGAGTCGGGTCAACCCGGAGTAAAATGGCGAAACCTTTTTCGGCCACCCAAGGGACGTGGTGATATACCTATATGGGTTGCTTTGGGCATATATTTCTTATCAACTACAACTTATATTGCAGCGGCATATTATTTGATCAATTATGCGTCTGGCCCGTTGCTGGGCAATAAGTTTCCTCTCTGGCTTCTGCTTTTCTACGGTTTTGTCTATACCCCGGTAATAAGCTACGTTTCGGCAAGAATGGAAGGTCTGGTCGGCATGCAGATGCCGATACCGTTTGTTCGTGAAGCAACCTTCATTCTTTCCGGATACAAGGGGGCGGCAATATGGATGGCTCCTATTCCCATGCAGAATTATGCCGGGCAGGTGGTAGCGTTCAGAACTACCGAGCTTACCGGAACAAATTTTAGATCTCTCATAAAATGCGAACTTTTAATATATCCAATAAGCATGATCGGCATGCTTCTGTTCTGTCAGTTCGTCTGGTCAATGGGAAATGTGCCCAGCGAAATGTTTCCTTTTGCCAATGAGTTTTGGGAGTTGACCGCTTATCAACAGGGACTGACGTGGTCGGCTACGTTGCCGGATGCGGCGACGAGCGCCTTTCGCGAGGCGTTTCAGCCTAAAGTTATCGCGACCGGATTCACGGTTGCACTTGCACTATATGCTGTCTTGAGTCATTTTGGGCTTCCGATATTACTGGTTTTTGGGCTGGTGCGCGGATTGGATCAATCTGTGCCGCAGGCGATTATGCCGCTTATGGCCGGAGCTCTCATGGGCAGGTACGTGTTCCGCAAACGCTTCGGGGAGAAATGGCCCCAGATAAGGATTGTGTTTGCGGCTGGTGTTGGAGCTGGTCTGGGTCTTGTCACTATGCTGGGAATGGGTTTTGTACTCATGAGCAAAAGCGTTATCAAACTTGCTCTGTGATGTAAAACATGGCAAAAACCAGGGCAAGTAGCCATAAAACCATCTAAAGAACTGATATTATAATGTCCAATCAGAATTCATCCAGAAATCAACGTCGCGCGGAAACGCTTTTGGCATGGATGGGGTGGAATCTTCTTATGCCGCCAGAGTGGAGGCCGTTGAAAATACGCGGCGAATGGCAAAGAGGCTCTGTGATTGTTGGTGATGGGGAACATGTGATATTTCAGGTTAAATGGTGGCGACCACAGATCCGGAATTTTGATGGTAGAAAGTGGATGACAAAACGGCTGAAGCGTGAAACAAAGGGAATTATACCCTCCGAGAATCCGCCATGTCCCGAGACATTCACTGATTCCATCTGGGCGTGCGACGCGACGCGACGCGACGGTGTACATTTAATGCTGTGGTATGGTTACGCACGGCAATCGGATCTTATGCTTGAAGTCATCTCAGGCGGCAGAACGCCGGAACATTTGTGCAGGAAAGTCGAGCGTCATATTATCCCGTCATTGCGAACAGTCAGCAATGAGCAGGCTATGAAAATATCACTGTTCAACAGGACATTTGAGGTGCCTGCCGGATTTAAGCTGAAAATATGGAAATTAGCGATGGGTGATATTTCATTGCGACTGGAATCGGATAGACCTCTGGCTCTTCTGACCATGCGACAGGTATATCCTGCGGAACTTGCTTTACAGCGCCGTCCGATTGAGCGCTGGCTGACAGTGAACAAGTTCAAGGAACACCGTAAATTTGAACTTGCCGGAAATATACAGCCTTATGAAATTGAAGTGTCCGGCAATAGACTGAAAGGAATCCGGCGATGTGGCAGAAAAAGACTGCCATTTCCTTTGGGGCCAATTTCATGTCTTAACAGCGTTCATATAGGCGTGCATGACGCTGAAAATAATAGGCTGTTCTTTGTGGAATACGATGTTAAGGAAGCGCCAGCAGATAAGCTGACGGAGAAAATGATGAAGGTTAACCTGGCTTTATGAGGAGTGGATGTTGTTTTTTTGACGATATCTACTGTATGCTGGATATTTGCAACATGATATTTTATCAAGAGTCAAACTAAAGGAGAAATAGAAATGAAGAATGATAAATCTTTTCACAGTATTTGTCGATGGACCTTCAATGCGGGCAAGGGCGGGTTCGTGCCGGGCGACATGCGACCAGGTTGGGCTGGAAGTGAGCTTGATACGGCTGGTGTTATTAAGATGATCAAAAAAAAGATCAAACCCCGATTGCCGGGCAATATTGTGCTTGGATTCGAAATTCATTATGACACCGAGTTTAATGAAGAAAATGTAAAAGCGGTTACGGAAGCTCTTCTTGATGCTGGTATATATGTGGCCATGACGACACCTGGCGCGCATAGTCACTATGCTTACGGCGGAATAGCGAGTCTGGATCCTGAGGAAAGAAGGTCTGCAGAAGATTTTGGCAAAAAGGCGGTAGATATTACTTACGCGGAACTTAAGAAAGCATGGCATCCTGAAGTGGTGCCGACGTTTGTTCTTTGGAACGGATCATTTGGATACGATATCGCTTCCGTTGGTGTTAAGAGAATGTATCAGAATCTCAAGGAAAGTGTTGCAGGTCTTTGCCGGCATGAGGAAAAGGCTGGTGGTCAGCTTTATGTTGGTTTCGAGCCGAAGCCCAATGAAGGGCATCCCGCGATGCTGATCCCGACTGTTGCGAGCGCGCTATTATTCTGGCGAAAACTGGAAGATGAGTTTGGTGTTTCCAGAAAGAAGAAGGGCGTTAACAAGGAGTTCGGTCATTCAGAAATGATAGGGCTCGATCATGTATATGACACTGTGGAAGAGTTGGACAATGAAGCCATGGTTCATATGCATCTCAACAGCCAGGGTTACAATGATGGAATTGTACTGGGTGGACCGGGTAAATACGATATAGATCATGGCGCTAGAATAAACGGCATGAACATAGCGATAGCAGGGCTTTTGCGCGAGGATGGGTACAGCAGGTGGAAAGGTCATGATATGCAGCCGAGGGCTTATGACAATGAAGAGCAGGCGATAGACCGTGTTATAAGAAGTGTTTTGAGTTGGGACGCGTGTGAGCAGGCGGCGGCAGAGCTTGATGTAAAAAAGGTCATGGCGCATTTAGCGGCAAGGGACACAGCCAAGTGTGAAGACATGATGCGTGGTGCGGTTGTTAAGGCGCAAGGCCTGTTCGACGGGATGTACGCGGGGGTGTAATGAGGGGTACGGCGGCGGAATGACCGTGTAATAGCCCGTTTTTAGGGCATATTTCCTCTTTTTTTGAGTATTCATGTAACAGTTTAGCGCGCTGAAGCTGTGGCGGGAAGAATGGCGGCGGTCGCGGTGGCCGGATCGGTCAACAACAGTCGCAGGAAGCCCATAGCATTGATGCCGTGGATGCGTGCGGTTTCAGCCAAGCTCATCAGCACCTCG
>JAQBFJ010000134.1:0-8803 GCA_032123435.1 Verrucomicrobiota bacterium | reverse complement strand
GGTGTGCGTTGCATCTGCGAACGGCTTTGCCCGTTGGGACTTGTCCGACGGCGAAAGCGTTTATTTGCAGTAATGGTCCGCTGGTCATATCGCCTCCGATAACAGCGAGATCGTATCTGTTGGCTAATCTGGTCATTCCGTCATAGATATTTTCCAGTATTGAGGTGGTTGTTGAGCCCGGTGCGGCAATGTTTACTAACGCCCACCTGGGTTCTCCGCCCATAGCCGCCAGATCGCTTAGGACGCGTCCTATGGCTTTGTGACCGATTGCGCATGGAGAAGTTTTCGGATCGAAATGGATACCTTCTATTACGGGGTCTGATGTGAGAAGCCAATCGTAAGCGGAATTGTCATGAGGTCTCACGATGGCGCAGTCGTCGTTGCTGTTTTCGATAATATCCTGGCGCTTGATAAGATAGCGGCTTATTAGTTCTATTGCCGAAAGTTCTCCTGTTTCTTCCAATGTTGTCATGATCATCAGTCCTGCATAAGTGGTTTCAGGGCATTTTTCAGTTCCAGGCTCGGATTCCGCGCGTTATAACGGGCGAGTCGTAGTTGCTGTCCGTTAATAATGGCCGTTCTGAATGACTTATCGTTGATGATTTTGCCCATAAGTTCTGCGATCATACCATATCGTTTTTCCGTGAATATAATTCCGGCATTATCCATTGTTTCAGGCACGGCTCCGGCGGTATAGGCCAGAACAGGCACATCGTGGATCATGCTTTCAATGAGCGGGATGCAGAAGCCTTCGTGTTCGCTCATGCATAAAAAGATATCAGCGTACCGATAGAATGTGTTCAGTTGATGTTGTGGAACTGATCCTGCGAAATGAACATGTTCGGTAATGCCGAGTTCTTTTGCTTGTGCCTGGAGCAGGTAAAAGTATCGTTCGGTGCCTGCGAAAGATCCGACATGAATGAATCGCGAATTGGGTTCTATGAACTTGTGAAAATAAGCAAAGGCCTGAAGGGCATCTTCGATTTTCTTATTGGGGGCACAGCGTCCGACAAACAGAACGTTGACGCATCCATCGTTAAAGTTTCTTGTTGTCTTAGTGTCTGAGGCGGACCGTAATTTCGCTGGATCAATTATCAATGGTAATAATTGGACGTTGACATATCCGAAGGCTGTCAATTCGTCGGCATTGAATTTGCTGTCGGCCAAATTTATCATGGCGGTATTTACAAGCGCTTTGATCTGATTTCGGCCAAGCGCCAGATCGTAAGCTATTTTCTTGTTTATCATATCGAAATAATGGGAGGGTGTAATATTGTGATATAGTATTACCTTTCGGCATTGTAGTGACGCGAATAATGTGTTTACAGGTGATCCGATTGACAGGTGAAGCAGGGCTATGTCATTTGTTTTATGTTCGGATGAATATTCCGCAGCATCCCGAGCGTGTTTTCGAAGTTCAGGCAGTATACGTTTGGGTTCGCTGAATATATCGGATTGGCATCCCCATGAACGGAATATATCGCGCATGATAAACGCTTCATTGCTTATAGCGTCACCATTAGCGAATCCAGCGACAAACTGGTGAATTGTCGTCATTCGTTATTTTCCTGTATCTGTTTTGACTGTGGCTGTAACTGTTTCACATTAATGCCATGTGCGGCAAGCTTGTCTGCAACCATTTTATTCTGAGGGTCGAGTAAAAAGCTTTGTTGCCAGAACGAAATAGCGTCATCAAGTTTATTCAAGGCGCTTAGTATATCGCCGTAATGGTCTGTTACGGTAGCGTTATTTGGCATTAGTGTATTTGCCTGCCGGATTTGTTTCTGGGCTTCATCGAAGCTTTCTTTTTTGTAATATATCCATGCCAATGTGTCTGTATACGCGCCGTTATCGGGTTCCTGTTCCAGTGCACGGTTTATATAATTCAGAGCTTTATCCAGGTGTACTCCTTTTTCGGCCCATGTATATGCGAGATAATTCAGGGCAAGGTGAGCTGACGGGAAAATGCTGATGCATTGTTCGAATATTTGTTCCGCTTTTTCAGCCTGGCCTGTTTCGTGGCATGTTTCGCCATAGATCAGGTAGAATTCTACCTGGAGATTATTATTGGTGTTTCCCGGTGAGTTGACGATGCAGTCAAAAACCTGTTCAGCCTCCTTGAATCTGTCCTGATCGACATACACATAAGCTAACAAAATAATTGTATCTCTGGCTTCAGGGTAAAGTTTGAGGTAATCCTTGAGCACTTGTTGAGCTTTTTCGGTATGACCTGCACGGTAGCAGGTTTCGAAGTATATCAGGTAGAAATTTAAAGTAAGAGTATGTTTGTTGTTCTGATTATTTATTCTGGTTATATGTTCGAAAGCAATTTCTGCTTCATGGAAGCGGTTTTGATTTATGTATACACAGCCCAGCATGCCGAAAGCTTCCGTGGCAGCCGGGTAATGTTCAGTGCATTGTTTCAGTATTTGGCTGGCCTTTTCGTGATCGCCGGCACGATAGCGTGTTTCAGCGTAAAACAGGTACAAGCTTATGGGCAGTGCTTCTTCGCCGGTTTGTATGGAAAGTTCGACTATTTGTTTGAGTATGGTTTCCGTTTCCTCAAAATTATTGTTACCGAGATGGATATATGCCATGACGGCGAGAATGAGGGGGTCATCAGGGAAACGGCTGTTTGCTTCCGCCAGTATTTTTATGGCATTTGATTCCTGATTTTGGCGGCAGTAAAGATTTGCCAGGGCCAGGTAGAGGGAAGGTGAATCTGGTTCAGCGGATTTTATAGCTGTTAAGTAGTGTTCAATGGCTTTATCGGGGCGGCCGTTCCATATGCAGAATTTTGCCAGATCTGTTCTTGCTTCAATAATATCGGGGTTTTTTCTGCAGTATTTCTCAAGGGCTCTGATGGCTTTGTCGAGAGAACCTTGCTGGATGAGGGTGCGCGCTAATTCTGATTGGATGCAGTAGCTGTTCGGGTCAAGTTCCGCGGCAGACGAAAAGTGCGATAGTGCTTCTTCTGCTTTTTCGCCGAATTCTTTTCTGCAAATCAGCCCTTCCGCGAAGTGTGCAAGGGATTCAGCGAATTTATCGTTCTCTTTATTTCTTCTATTAGTATTATAACCCGGTTGGGGGCGTGTAATACATCCGGAAAAAACAAGAATAAACAAAAGAAGGGGAATCCCCCTCGCTTGTCTCATGGGTTTCCGCCTAACTGCAGTCTGTCCTTACTTGTTCTTATGGCGATCTCTTTTTATGCGCTTCCTGTACTTATGTTTTGTCATCGCCTTTATGCGCTTCTTCTTTATTGAACCCATTCTTTCTCCTGATACTTGATTTATTTCTCTGATCATGCCGCATTATTGCGGGTTATCACGGTATTATCTTATTCAATGGCAATTCTATTATACCTTCCGCGCCTGCTCTTTTCAATAGAGGAATGATTTCCCTCACTGTTTTTTCATCGACCACTGACTCTATTGCCACCCAGTCGTTCTCGTTCAATGAATTCACGGTTGGCGCGTGCAGGGATGGCAGAAGTTTCATTATGGCGGACATATTCTGTTTGGAACAGTTTAATTTCAGGAGAACCCGGTCTTCCGCAGACAGTGCGCCCTTGAGCAGCATGGCGAGCTGTTCTATCTTTGAGCGTTTCTTGTCGTTTTGCCATGCTGATTTATTAGCTATTAAACGCGTGGTGGATTCAAGTATTGTTTCAACAATACGAAGGTTATTGGCGCGCAGGGACGACCCTGTTTCAGTCAATTCAACAATCGCGTCCACGAATTCAGGGGTTTTGATTTCAGTAGCGCCCCATGAGAACTCAACTTCAGCTTGGATGCGTTTTTTCTTTAGGAACTGTTTAGTAAGACCGACGGCCTCTGTTGCGATCCGTTTACCTTCCAGATCATTTATTGTTTTGATTGGCGAATCGTTGTGTACGGCAACCACCCACTTAACAGGGCGCAAGCCTTGTTTAGCGTATATCAGTTCTGCTACTTCGACTATATCTGATTCGTTTTCAAGGATCCAGTCGTAGCCGGTAATTCCGGCATCCAGCATGCCGAGTTCGACATATCGGCTTATTTCCTGCGCGCGAATTAATCTAACCTCGATTTCGGGATCATCTATTGTAGGCATATACGAGCGTGAGCCTAGCTGTACGTTAAAGCCGGCTTTTCGCATCATATTTAAAGTTGCGTCCTGCAAACTTCCTTTGGGTAAACCTAATATTACTTTGTTCATTTTCTTCTTTCCGATTTATTTTTTACAATACTTACTATTCCATAATACTGCAATGCTAATGTATTACATGCGTATTGTCTTTATTTACGGTGTTTTCCCGTTTTTCAATGATGACCGCGCGAGTCAGTCTTTGCCAGTGCTTTGGCGTGGTGAGCAGAGAAGGCAATTCTGTCAAAATCCTTTATATTCTACGTGGTAAATATTTTTCTTCGCTCCCCTTCATATGCTTTACGGTTAACTTTCCATCTGTTCCGCTATGATACGCAAGGCTTCCGGATAGGCCTTGTGTTCTTCTGTTTGCATGCGCGCGTGCAATGTTTCGGCTGTATCGTTTCTAAGAACGGGTACGGCGCGCTGTACGATAATGCGTCCGGTATCCATTCCCTTGTCGACGAAATGTACGGTACACCCTGTTATTTTAACGCCGTGGTCGAGGGCTTGTTTCCAGCTTTCCATTCCCGGGAATGCGGGAAGCAGGGACGGATGAATGTTAACGATCCGGTTAGGGAAAGCTTCCAATAGCCCTTTCTTGATTATGCGCATGAAGCCTGCGAGGGCAATTATATTGGCATTGTACTTTCGCAGAGCTTTTATGTAATTTTGTTCGGCTTCTCCTTCTATTTTTGTCTTAAAAGGTGCGCCGCTGACATATTCCGCGGGGATCCCGTGTTTTCTTGCCCGTTCCAGGATAAACGCATCTTCAATGTCGGACAGCACGCAGGCCACAGATGCGTTTAGCATGCCGTTTTCGATTGCGTCAATAATGCACTGGCAATTACTGCCTTTGCCGGAGCCAAGTATCGCTATTCTAAGGGGTGTTTTCTGATCATTGTTTTTTTTCGTCATTGTTTTCTCGTCCACCATTCAGTTTTTCCTGTTAAATGGGTGCGTTCTTATTATTTGGAACGTTAGCATTTCTGTGAGCGCTTGACATCAAAAAAGATTGCGGTACTCTATCTACGGTTTCTCTTTCATGAAGGTTGATTATGAGGCGGCATGAGGGAAATGGTGCCGGTGATGTGTGTTTTTTCAGTTCGGGCGATTAGCTCAGTTGGCTAGAGCGCCAGCTTTACACGCTGGATGTCACAGGTTCGAGTCCTGTATCGCCCATACTATAAACATTGGCTTTTCTGTATCCTTAAGAAAGTAGATTTTGCTTCACGCTCACTCTTCACGCTCACTTAATCTCTAATATCTCTTGGAATTTATTGCTGGCGTCTTCCATAATGCCGTTCAGTCTACTCATTGCGGGGCTTTTATATCCCAAAGACGTGGTAAGATTTGAGTGACCCATCAATAGCATCCTGTCAGAGGGATCAGGTATTTCTGCGATGGATGCCCAATTATGTCGCAACTGATATGGACAGTATCGGGGGATATTAGATCGGTCGCACCATCGCCAGAACCTTTGACGGAAAGCATCAGCCGTCGCATATGCTTTGCCCTGCCCATTGAGGAATGGATGCTTGGAATCAGGATGTAGTCTTATCTGTTCTTCCAAAATGTTTCTTGCTAACGGAGACAGAGGTACCATTCGGGGCTTGTATACTTTGCTAGATGCCGATGTTTTATGTTCTGAGATATATATGTAGGGAATTTGTTTGTCCCAATCACGGATCCAAATCCACTGAAATGGGTATAATTCTTGGGGACGTAAGCCATTGATCAATCCAAAAACAATATGCCTTTTGAATTCAGCAGGTAAAGAAGGATGGTTAATAAGTGTATGTAAATGTTCAGCCGGGATTGGTTCTCTAGTTTTTGTAACGGTGTGTATCTTGGGAAATTTCTTCGGCCTGCTACACAAATCTCTTTCCCAACCCCAAATTATCAAGGTTTTTACTTCCCGAGCATTGCCATTGCCGCCATTTAATACTCCACTACTACGCCGCCTCTTTGCCCATGTTTTATACTGGTCTAAAACAGCATACGTCAATTCTGAAGCCCAAAAAATAGAAGGGGATTCGTTTTCTAAAAACTCTTTGAGGAATATGTTGAGTGAGCCTTTCTTAAGTTTGTATGTGCTTTTTTTAAGGTTTCCCTCAACCCAATCAAGGTATTTGTGGATTAATTCCCTTATCGCAATATCAGGAGAACCATTATCATTTTTTTTGACAGACGATTTACCTTCATCCAGTTCACCACGCACCTTTTTTAGCATTAATTCGAGCAATGTTTCTTTTGCCGTTCTGCGATCTGTGCCTAAGCCGATATATTTGCGAACACCATTAATCGGGATTCTTTTATAATAAATGCCAACCCTTTTGTCGTAGTTTGGCTCGGCGGTTATTATTGGTTTTGCCATAATTAATTCAGATGTTTTGAGTTAATAACTTCTTGTGGTAATCTTCGCTTCGGTTCTTTGTTTTTGATAACTGTTAAGATTGTTCCTGAATACTTTCCTTCCAAATACGCCTCTAAATCTTGCTCCATAAGAATGTACTTACCATCAATCTGTATGGACGGTATTACTTTTGCAACAACCAGTTCCCTCAGTTTAGTTTTACCAATTCCAATTAATGGGGCTGCTTCCGATATGCTGATTTTACGCTGATGCAGAAACGAAGCATCCACCTCCAACGACATACTAGACTGTCGCAGAAGTGCATCACCAGGAAGGGGTTTTTCATGCTCTTTCATTTGCCTTCAACGTGCCGATTAGGGTTATTAATCTCCGCAAGGCATTGTCCAGGCTGACATAAAAATTATGTAAATGCGGAAGTCAGCCTTATGATTTTGCCTTAATTACCATCATGATCATTACCAGAGTTCACCATCATTATCCGATCCGTCAGTATCCTTTGCCTCGTCATCCTCCACCGCTTTCTCGGCCTGCGAGGGCTGGTCGGGGTTCTTCGCTGTAATGGCCTGAAAATCATCCTCGTCTGATGTGATCGGGCTTACAGGGGGTGTTCGGCTCTCTGACTCGGGCTCAAACGACAGTAGCTTATTGCCGTTCTTGAGGACTGTCTTATCCTTGATTACCGGCGAGACAGAATACTTTTTCAGTTGCCGGTTATAGGACAGCGCAAACGTCACGCCACTATCTCCGAGGATAGACGAACCATTCTCCTTCATGCTCTGTGTTACCATCCCAAATACGGATCTTGGGACTTCCAGGATCTGCATGCGGTCGGGTGTATTTTGGCGATCTACGCAGGCTACTTCCACCTTATAGGTCAACTCCACACCTTTTTTGCAGTGAGGGCAGTCCTTACCAATACACTCATGCCGTTTATGCTCTATCCAGTGACATGCCGTTGGTCGCCCCAGTTTACGTTTACCGTCCGATTTTTTAAACGGGTACACTCTTATATACAGCGTGTTTCCATCCGTGGGCATCCTCAGATATTTACCGCTGCCCTGCGCTACAGGTATTTCACATATTTCAATTTCAATTTCTTTATAATTATTCATTTCTACTCCTTATCGTTATACATTTACAAAACACATTTACTAACTACCGACATCTGCACCATAGAATCACCTCCTTTTGTTACTCGTTGTTCAAAATATGTTCTCGCTTATTCATACCCTTATTATACAATTTTTTTATATTCCAAATTTTTGTTGGGCACTTTTTTTGATTTTTTTTCGCCGCTCTACGAACGCTCAGAAATGGTTTGCTCTACAGGAGGCCTGAGTGCGCCGCCTACATCAGATATGACCTTTTCGAGATATTCACGTACCGGGTTCTTCATGTTGTCCTCCTTCATTTCTCATCAAATGGCGGGAAAAGTTCTTCCAAGCCGTCATCCCATTTCAAGTTTCCCGTAAGGATATCAGACTTCCAAGACCACCCTTCTATTTTCTCGTAGAGCGTGATTTGATGTGGCGTAAGCAGACCCTTGTGGTACAGCAGTTTCTGATTCTCATAGAATAGCTTCAGTCTAAGCCGCTCCGCCGCTTCTTGCGTCTCATCCAAGGTGGGGTATGAGTCGGCTAGAGTGGCTATCTCCCCGATGAGAAGCATATGATACTTGATATAGTTGTTCTCCAGTTCGTCATTCATTTTCCGCTCCTTTCGTTATGCCGGTTCTTATGTTTTTCCTCGAACGCTCCACGAATAAAGATTTTGAAATCACATATTTCCATTTGACATCCTATTTATCTTTCCCTTCTCAGTAATTCATGATCAGTACTTCACTAACGTGGCCCCGTCCATCGCCCTTGCAGTTGATACTCCTTCGGGCTTGGACAGGAACAACATTAAAATCCTTGTAAAGTTTTCTAATGAGTAAGCAATCAGCGTTGCTTTGCATAAACAGGATATTTTTGCGGTTCAGTTCGACACATACAGCATAAAGACGTTGATGATCGGACTCGTTGAATCCGACGGAGGTGTAGCCATCGAAGCCGTCGGGATAAGGCGGATCTAGGTAGCAGAAATCATCGGAACGGGCGTAGTCAAGAACGGAAGCAAAATCTCCTTGATTCAGGTGGACATTCTGCAGGGCCCGGCTAACGGATAACAAGTTGTCTTCGTCAATAGATACCGAATCCCTCTTGCCCCAAGAAGAATTAAACTCGCCCTTGCTGTTAAGTCGATATAAGCCGTTGTAGCAAGAGCGGTTGAGATACAGCATGCGCCCTGCTACCGATG
>JAQBFJ010000133.1:0-2544 GCA_032123435.1 Verrucomicrobiota bacterium | reverse complement strand
ATGTTGAATTAGAGCAAATTGCCTCTACAATCGAAAAGAAGTTAAAGAAAGTTTTTGATTCAATAATTTAAGGAGATAAAGGAGATGGTGCTAAAAAGAATATTCTCTAAATTAATAATACTTCCACCACTAACAATTTTTGCTTGTGAACAAGGTCCTAATAGCCCTATGGGCAACTGGGGCCATATGATGACCTATGGTTATGGCGGAGGATTTATGTGGTTAATAGTTCTGGTTTTAGTCGGTGTTGTTATTTATTTTTTGTTTCAGGTTTCAAAATCAAAAGGCTCCGATGGTTCGATCATTGAAACACCTTTAGATATCTTGAAGAAGCGTTATGCAGAAGGTGAAATCGACAAAGAGGAATTTGACCGGAAGAAAAAGGACTTGGAATCATAAAGGACCATTCAACTTGAAACAGCAGGTATCCCTCACTTCGTGACAGGAAACAGGCGTTATCAGGGATGAACCTCAGGAGAGGATAAAATTGAACGAAGAATAAGCTATTAATTTTATGGGCGACCCTGCTATGACCCGAATTATTCCAAACAATCAGATTACCCTGTTGCAAAACGGCGAAGCTTATTTTCCGGCGATCGAAGCGGCATTGGACCGGGCGGTGCATGAAATTTATCTGGAAAGCTATATTTTCGAAAATGACAATACCGGACGACGCATTGCGGAAGCGCTCAGGCGGGCGGCCTTGCGCGGCGTAAAAACCCACATGCTGATCGACGGATTCGGCTCGAATAGTTTGCCGAAAACCATGGTCGATTACCTTAAAGCGGCTGGCATAAGGGTACTGAAGTTCCGGCCCAAGATATCGCCTTGGACGCTGCGGCGCCAAAGGTTGCGTCGCTTGCACCGGAAAATTGTGGTCGTGGACCAGAAGATTGCATTTGTCGGAGGCATTAATATTATCGATGATATGGATATGCCGGGTCAAACATCGCCTCGTTATGACTACGCTGTAAGTGTGGAAGGGCCGCTGGTGGGAGAAATTCATGCTTCGACCCGCCGGGTGTGGTCGCGAGTGGCCTGGACCCGCTTACGTCGTGGGTGGGGCCGGGACAAGGAAAGACAAGCTCCTCCAACCGAACCCAGGGGCCGTATGCGCTCAGCTTTTCTGGTACGGGATAATATCCGCCATCGCCGAGATATTGAAGATGCTTATTTGCAGGCGATTGAACAGTCGCAATTCGAAGTCATTCTTGCAAATGCCTACTTTTTGCCCGGATTGAAGTTTCGTCATGCGCTTTTGGATGCATCCGGGCGCGGTGTCCGGGTGGTTTTGCTGTTGCAAGGAAGGGTGGAATATCGATTGCTGCATTATGCCTCGCATGCCCTATATGGCAATTTTCTCGATGCAGGGATGGAGATCTACGAATACCACAAGAGCCTTATGCACGCCAAAGTTGCTGTGATTGATGAACATTGGGCTACGGTGGGATCATCAAATCTTGACCCATTCAGTCTGCTGCTCGCTCTCGAGGCAAATGTCGTTGTTGACGATGAAAACTTTGCCAAAAAATTAAAGAATAGCCTGGAGCAGGCTATCAAAATGGGAGCACGGCAGATACTTCAGAATAACTGGAGAACCCAGCCCATCCGGCTGCGCCTGGCGAGCTGGCTATGTTACGGCTTGGTGCGATTCATGATAGGAATGGCGGGGTATGCCCCGGGGAAAAAGTCTGCCTTGCAGTTGCATAAAAAACATGGCGAGGTATAGAAAAAAGAATGAAACAAGGCATTATTTACCTTATTGATCCATCCGGAATGCATAACTAGACTCGAAATGACATGCTTCAGGCTTGCCAGGGAAGGAAGTTTCGTATGGGTATAACAGAACCGGTAACAAGTTACCAATCAGGAGCAATCGAGGGTGCAACCGAAGTTAAAGGAGGTTTTCAAATGAAAAGTGTTATGTTCGTAAGAGGTTTATTGGCAATAATGCTGCTGCTGGCCCTGGGGGCATTGACGAGTTGCGGTGAGAAGGAACAAACCCAGAGCAAACCCGCAACTGTGTCCAAGGAAGATGTCAAGAACAAGGCCAAGGAAGCTTATGACACAACCAAGGCCTATGCCCAGGAGCAGATGCAGGCCTTTCGGGAACAGACGGAAACCAGACTTGCTGAATACAAGAAGGAAATTGATCAACTGCAGGCAAAGGCGGAAAAGCTGGAAGGAGATGCGAAGGCGAAAGCTGAACAACAGCTAACGGCATTGCGTCAAAAACGGGATGAGGTGACTGAAAAGTTAAAGGATCTGAGTTATTCCAGCGGAAATGCGTGGGAGCAACTAAAATCAGGTATCGATGCGGCCATGGAGGATTTGGGTAACGCTTACAAAAAGGCTGCGTCTGAGTTCAGCAAATCCTGATAACAAGGAGTCGAACATGCTTTGGACCATACTTGTGATTCTCTTAATTCTGTGGCTACTGGGATTGATGACTGGCTACACGATGGGTGGAGTCATTCATATCCTGCTGGTCATTGCCATCGTTGTGGTGCTGGTCCAGGTTATTCAAGGACGAAGACGAGTGTA
>JAQBFJ010000132.1:0-12019 GCA_032123435.1 Verrucomicrobiota bacterium | reverse complement strand
CAGCGAGTCGCTGAAATGGGAATCGGTCTATGTCTACAATGATGAAGTTCTGGGCGAAGAAGGGACTCTGGGGCGCGGATCAGGGGGACTGAGGGTCAGCCCTCAAAATAGTAAAATAAGGGGTTGACGTTGGATATTAGTTTTGTCAGAATGCAGAGGTAATGGCAAGACAGCTCAGATTGGAATATGAGGGTGCGATTTATCATGTAACAGTGCGTGGTAACGACCGGAGGGATATATTTCTTGATGACAAAGACAGGAAATATTTACTGACTCGTGGATGATCTTGGGGAAAAGGAGGACTGGAAGAGAGATTGCGCAAAGATTGGGATTGGCGGATGGGTCAGGATTGAGTAATCTGCTCAGAGTTGCTGAAAAGCATATTGCAAAGCTTGACAAGACGCTTGAGCGCAAACGAAAAAAAACAACATGAATCCTTATTTTACTATTTTGAGGGCTGACCCCTCAGGTCCTGCCCCTCAGGTCCTCGACCCCTCAGGTCCTCCAATACGACAGGCGGTTGTTAGCCCTTCCTTAAGTATTGCGATATGTCTTTATCGTTCGAGCGCTTGCTCCAGTCCGCAAGGAGCTTGCGATGCCCAGCCAGTACGGCTTTCACTCTAGGGTCATCAACAAGGTTGCGCATTTCGCCGGGGTCTTTCTCCAGGTCCACCAGCGACTCTTTGCTGTCGGTATCCGCGAAGGCGCAGTACTTGTATCGCTCACTTCGGATCATTCGACACCCACCGTTTTCGGAGGCCACATAAGACCGCCAGTTATCAACCGGTTTGCCTTCGGCCAGTGGACGCAGGCTCTCGCCCAGACAATGCTCAGGCTTTGTGACACCCGCGTAATCACAGATAGTGGGCAGGATATCAAGACCCGTGGAGGCCAAGTGCTTCTCGTCAACACGGCTGGCTGGAATATTGCCTTTGTATGACAGGATAAGGGGGACGCCCACCGATTCCTCATAGAAGAACCCCTTTGACGCCAAGTGGTGGCTGGCATCCATATTGCCATGATCGCTGGTGAAGATGATTAGTGTGTTGTCTTCGAGCCCCGCTTTTTTCAAGCCATCAAGAATCTTGCCGATGTTGGCATCGACTTGCTCCGTGAGACGGTGATAGATCCAACGATAGACGCGCCATGCTCTCTCGTCATAGTCCTTCCGCATGGTTCCCGGCGGGGTAACGGCGTCGGCGTTGAAGTGATGAGTAATCCCCCCAGGTTCGTTTTCCTGAATGGCATAGTTGTCGGGAAGCGGCGGCAATTGGTCCAAGGGGAGCGAAGAGGCCTTGTTGTATAACTCCTTCACGTTTGCGTGTGAGCCACCAAGTCGAGCATGGTGCGCGTAGCATATGTCATGGGGATTGATGAAGGAGGCCACGGCAAAGAAGGGTTTGTCGCGTTTCGTCGTTATGAACTTAATGCAGTCGGCTGGCAGCTTGTCCCGTTCATCGTTGACGTAAACATCGTATCCCGCGTTCTCGGGAACCAAGGATCTGCACATATGCACCTTGCCACCGTAGAAGGTGTCGTACCCGGCCCGTTCCATGATCTTACCCATTGACTTCTCATCCACTTCAGGTGGGAGCCGAATGTTCATGCCCGCAGCATTGTTGTCCGCGCCAAGGCGGCAAGACATGATGCCCGTTGCCATGCTTGTTCGGCTGGGCACGCATACGGGATTGGTACAATAAGCCTTCTCAAATCGGATCCCCTTCCTTGCCAGACCGTCGAGGGCAGGCGTGTTCAACCATTTGTTGCCCGCACAGCTCATCATTTTGGCATGCTGCTGGTCTGTCATGATGAAAACGATATTGGGTTTCCTGGTTCTTTCAGACGAGTCCGCTGCCGAGGCAAGATGTCCAAGAGCCACGCCAGCCCCTGCGGTTACACAGAGCTTATTAAACTCACGTCTATTTATATGATTCTCCATGGCTAACGTTCATCCATCAGGCGCGCCATGTGGCGTCGCCTGCATGGATTTTGTTCGGATCTCTATATTTCGTTAAGTATGGCCGTGATGCACTCATTCAATTTGGAAGACAACGCCGAAGAGTGTCTCGTAGTCTCAATCCATGAGAGCATGGCATTTTGCAGCGACGTGATCACTGCTTTAGGGCAATCCCCCTCCTCAACCTGATATTCAAGACAATGGAGCACTGATAGCAATTTCTGAGATGTTTGCATAGATAACGGCTGCCGCTCGACACTTTTCCTAAATGTATCTATGTGCTCTACAAGGTGTTCGTTGTATGTCATATGTCCTTTTTCTTCCGAACAACTTAATTTTAGACAGACATGTCGGAAGTGCTGGAAAGGGCGTTGCAAGTCCGGCATACCTGCTGTTTTTGTTCATTGTTTCATTAATTGTCTACAAAGATAATAGGCCATAACAAGCCCACTTTGCAAGCTGTTATCCTGTCTTTCGAAGATGTTTCAAAAGAACAAGTATTGAGTGTTTATAGGGATGAAATATCTGGCAATCGGCAGGAGCGATTGTTAGCTTAACGTAGAAATTTGTATGAGTTAATATGGTTTCATAAAGGAAAGAATGAAAACTAATACGGTGTGCGCTTTCTTCCTTGCGGTTTTACTTTCGATTGATGTGGTGTCAGGTGTTGTTCCGTCGCCCTCTGAGATGGCGGCAAAAGTAATTGTCAACGGCAGAACCTCAACCCCGGTGGATATCGAGATCGTTCCAGTGGGTGATGAAATCCCCGTAACGTATTCGCGGGATGCGATCAAGAATACACCCGGTTTCTCGTGGTGGGTGAGTCGGCACTATGCGCTGAAGACCGACTACGGCAAGGATATGGCCGAACTTTATCTGACTTTGCTCGAACTGTCCTATCCGCATTATGTGGAGTTATTCGGTGCCGAACCGGTTGGGATCGAGAATACCAGAATGGCCGCCATCTACGCGTCGAGCGGGAAACAACTGGAAGTCGCTTCACTCTCGGATGGCATGACATGGACATATCCCGGCGGCGGGATTACGTACGAGGGTATCTATGCCGCGTACCAGTTTCAGTGCTATCCGGTTGAGTTTGTCTGGGATCAGCCGCGCTACATCCTCATTCATGAATGTGCCCACCTTTTTCAAATGTGCCTGAACGGCACCATCGGCAACACGCCCGGCTGGTACTTCGAAGGTGTGGCCGACCGTTTCTCGAACCATGTGTATGACTCGAAGAAGAAGCAACTGACCGTCAACGTGTTCGATAAGGCCGGGCCGCTGCATTTTCCTGAAACCGGTCTGAATGCCATCAGGAAATCTGGACTCACTTTGGAAGAACTCATTGAGAAGGGCTGTGTGGGCGATAGGGGCGTAGGTGTAGTCGTATGTACCTTTTTCAATTCGACGCCCGACCTCATGCAAAGGTTCCGGCTCTGGCGTGATGCGATGGTTCGCGCGGGTGGGGGCGATGCCTGCGCTATGATCGAAAAATGTTTCGGTTCATGGAGGAAACTTAACGCTGAGTTCAAGGAATGGATTGATGCGCGCCAGCCTACGTTCTGGAGCGAGGGCAGGCAATGGTCGCAGGATGGCGACACGCTCTGGGCAACGGCCAGCCCGCCGGGCAGTGATGGTTGGAGCTATAAGGAAGTATTCCTGGCGCCGGGCGAGAAACCGGAGCGGGATGCCTGGCGGCTCGATCATCCGGGCGAAGAGCTGCCGTCAATCGTGGGACCCGTGAGACGAGGGAAGAAGGAGCCGTCAGTCGGCTGTGTGGTTGATTTATCCAAAGGGCCTGACGCCGGCTGTGCGGGCATCGGGCTGGGTGCGGTCAGCGAAACGAATGTCGTGAAAACAGGGGTGGAACCGGGCAATCTGAAACTGCTGGTTCGGGCTGATCATACCCTTGTGATTGACGGGCAGGCACTCGGTATCTCGAATAGCACCGTGGCTTTCCCATCAGACGTGACGCAGGCGATGATTGCGGCAGGACATCAAGCTGGCATCACGGCCTCGATTGGGCGGGATGCATTGCGCATCACCGTGCGCGCGAGGGATCCGATGTCGGAACACGGCGCGTCGTTCGAGACTTCTATTCCGTTGTCGAAACGCCAACGCAAGCGTCTATTGACGCGGCCGCTGGCCCTGCTTGCGCAGGGCGGTTACCACGGAGTGACTCACTTCTTTGACCCCGGCCGTATGCCTGAGCCCGATCTGCTTACGCCGGCGCCGGCGAATCCGGGGCGAAACCCAGGCGACAAGCAGCTTTACAGTCTGTATCAGGCCGAATGGCAACTTGGCGACAAGACACCTAAATCGTTGCGGAAACTCAAGCAGTTGATGCTTAAAGCCGCGGAGAAGGATCGGCCTGCTCAGGAGAAGGCGTTGGCCTTGTATGACAAACGCCTGGCGGAGATCGTGCGTGAGGTGCGGCTTTGTGAGGCTGAACCAGCCATAGTGCAGGCCGCAGTTGCGGATTTGACCGGTTTATCTCTGAAGCTTGACATTGTTGCGGGCGCGGAGCCGTCCGAGGCTATCATCTCGGCGGCAGTTCAGGGACCGAGAACCGGCGAAGTGAAAGGGCTGATCACGTTTGAGAGCGATATCCTTTCCACGGGTCTGGTGTCGGAACCAGTTGTATTGAATGCCGGCGAAAAGACCGTCTTGCGCCATACCGGGCGGGTAGAGAAAGCATTTGCGCCGTTTTCCGTGCGGGTACAGGCGGAACTGGATTGGCGTGGCGAGAAGATAGTTCTTGTGGACGAACTGATAAAGAACACCTCTATTCCTCGTTGGCTGACTGTCGGAGCGTTCGACAACAAAGGCGACGGCACGGTTGATACCATTCATCCGCCTGAAACCGAGCCGTTCAATCCCCAGAAGAAATACACTGGCAAAGACGACAAGGAGATAGGCTGGGAAAAAAGGGAACGGCCGGCCGACAGTTCGATTACATCGGAGTTCCTGCTCGACTTTGCCTCGATATATGGCGGTGACAATGTCGCCGCGTATGCTGTGACGTGGATATGCAGTCCGGTTGAAACTGACGCTGAACTCGCGTTGGGTTCGGATGACGGGGTGGTCGTGTGGCTGAATGACGAGCGCGTACACAGCAACATGGTATCGTGTGGTTACTCGTCGAAACAGGACCGTACACCTATTCATCTCAAGGCGGGCAGGAACAAGCTCTTGGTCAAAGTTGCGCAAGGCGGTGGTGCCTGGAGTCTTTGTGCTCATATATTGGATCAGGCAGGCGGCCTTTTAGACAACATAACTTACGGACTCAGTTCGATACCTGCGCCATCGGAGATACCGGCGAAGATCATTGTCAGCGGCAGAACTTCGACGGCCATTGACATTAAGATGGTCAAGATAGGGAAGGAGATTCCCAAGACATACGCAGGCGACAGGATTCATAACACGGAAGGTTTCGAGTTTTACGTGAGCCAGCATTATGCGTTGAAGTCCAATATGGGTGACGAGTTTTCGTTCCACATGCTGGAGATATCGGAGCTGGCCTACCCGCACTGGGTGGAACTGGTCGGATCCGAGCCGTCAGATTTGGACACCACTCGGATGTATCTGGTCTATGGCAACAGTGCAGAATTGATGAACAAGGCTATGGCGGATGATGTAGGCAGTGGAGCGGCAGGCTACGGCGGCGGCATCACCATATGGAACAATCACTCGGCCTATAACTATCAAAGCGGCGGCCTTACGTATCACAAGCGCGACCTGGTCATTCACGAGAATCTGCATATGCTCAACATGGTGGTCAACGGCACGGCCGGCACGGAGAATTGGACGTACGGCGGATCACAGCATGTGTATGATCGTGTGAAGAAACAGCTTACCGTGCAATGTTTTGATGCGGCGCCGATTAATCACCACACCACTTACGTGGGCGAACTGCAGACAAACCATGTTTCCATGCAGACCGCGATCGAAACAATGTGGGGTTGTGGCGGTGGGCCTGGCTCGGTGTATCATTACTTTTTCCTGAGCGATCCTGACCGCTGGTTCAAGTGGTGCATCTGGCGCGATGAATTTTTCCTTGGGAAAGTGAACAATGATACGAATAAGGCGCTCATGGAAGACATTTTCGGATCGTTGGACGTGCTTGACGCACAATGGCAGAAATGGTTGTCGGAACGGCGCAGTACATTTCATCACGTGGATTGGGGCTGGGAGCAGGATGGCAACATTATATGGGCGTATGGGTTTCCGGGGGATGGTAATTACTGGTCACAGATGGATATTATGTATGCTCCGAACGAAACGGCGGAATACGATCCATTGCGCATGGATTATCCGGCCGAGCCGATGCCGCCGATAGTGGGACCCGTGAAGCGCGGGGTAGCTGAGCCGTCGGTAGGATTCGTGCTCTCCGCCGTGGGCGGGGGCTGTTGGGCGGGATTCGGGCTGGGAGTTGACGGACGGAGCATGTGCTTTGTGGGAATTGCCGGAGATCAGACTCTGATCATAGATGGTGACAAGTTTGGTGAATCGCTCGGCATTGCCCGCCAGGATATTCCGCTGACGGAGGAAATAAAAGAGGCGGCGAAAAGCGATGGCGGCCGCTACGGTATTACGATGCAAATCAAGAAAGATACGCTCGAAGTTACCGTTCGGGCAGGTGCTTCGACGGAGGCGATGAAGGAAATGAAAGCCTCGGCGCCTCTCTCGGAAGTTCAACGCGAAAGACTGATGAGCAAACACATGACGATGGTGGGCAAGGGCGGCTATCCGAGATTTACGCCGTTCTTTGACGATGCGCGGAAGTTGCCGCCCGACTTGACAGTGTCGGCGCCTGCGAACAAGTGGCGATTCCCTGGTGAGAAGGAATTGTACCGCCTGTATCGTACGGTCTGGCGGTTGAAAGATGTTGCACCGCAGTCGTTGACAGAATTGAAAGAAGCCATGGTGGCGGCCGTTGACAAAGAGCCGGCGACTCAGCAGGCGGCCATGGATTTGTATCATAAGAACATCAGGCAGGTGATTGGCGATGTTCAGACAGTGCCTGATCCCGCAAAGGTATCGGCGGCTATGGCCGAACTTCTTGGTGTTTCCCTGCAGTTGGAAGTAGACCCAAATGCGTCGTCCAATCATGTGGCGGTGTCCGCGACAGTGCAAGGCAGGCAGAACGAGGTGAAGGGAACGATCATGCTGGAAGTTGCACCTCAGGGACTGCTGGATGCGGTTCCCGATGCACAAACGGTTCAGGTGGCGCCAGGCAAGACGGACAAGGTGCAGTGGGTATGGGGCGTGCTCCCTGACTCCATGGGAGTGATCGAAATCTCTGTCAGAGCCGAGCTGGAGTGTGAAGGCATCACGATAGTTCTTCAGGACTCGAAAAAGGCCAACGTACGCCTGTCGATTCCATGCTGGTATGTGATCGGTCCGTTCGATAATCAGGGTGGGGCTGAGGCGGATATCGTGCATGCGCCGGAAAATGAACCATTTGATCTGTCGGCGTCTTATCCGGGAATAACGACAAATGACGGGCCAGTGACGTGGCAAAAATGCGTGCGCGGTCCGGATGTGACTATAGGCTCTGATTTTATCGTTGATTTCAATAGTCTGTACGGGTCGCCCTCCAATGTGGCTGCCTACGCGATAACATGGGTGGATTGTTCGGCGGAAATGGACGCCGTGCTCGCGATTGGGTCGGAGGATGGTTTTGTCGCGTGGGTAAATGGGGAACGAGTTGGAAGCCTTTTGAAACCAGCGCGCAGTTATGCGTCACAGGGTGATCGTGTTCCGATTCACCTGAAGGCGGGTGAGAACGAAATCCGGTTAAAGATTACGTTGACGCAATACGGCTGGAAATTCGGCGCGCATATCATTGATGCCGCTGGTGATCCTGTTGCGTTAAACAATCTGCTCAAAAAGTAAGATGTTCACCACGGAGTGCACCCGCCTTCGCAAGAAAGCTTCGGCGAGGCAGGCCGGGTGGTAAGAAAGAAAGATATTCACCACGGAGTACACGGAGGCATGGAGCAATACAAAGAAGAGAGTTGATTTAATTTAGAAACGAATGTTTCACAATTAAATCAACAACCTGCATTTGGAGGAGAGGAGGTCGAGGCAGGGACGACCGTCTTCGCAAGGAAGCTACGACGCTGCAAGCCGGGTGGTAAGAAAGAAAGATGTTTACCACTGGTTAAATATATAGTGGAGTTATTCGTTTAATGTTGTAAATTACAGTTGTCTTAAGAAAGGGAGTGTATATGACGAGGATAATAGTTGTTTGGATAGCAATCATATCAATCTGGACTGCAGGCGTAGTTACAGGCGCTGAGTTGGGTGATCAGGCAAAGCCACTGCAGGTTTCGGAATGGATCAAGGGTGGGCCGGTAGATTTGGATGTATGTCGGAGTCAGACGAACATTGTTGTTGTTGAATTCTGGGCCACATGGTGTCCGCCATGCCGCATGAGTATACCGCATCTGACGGAACTCCAAAAGAAATACAAGGATAAAGGAGTTATCTTTGCCGGAATAAGCAAAGAAGACAGAGATGTTATCAAGAAATTTGTTGATGATATGGGTGATGATATGGCCTATGCCGTTGGAGTAGATAAAGATGGCGCTACTTTTGCAGGTTATATGGATGCTTTTGGCGTTGAAGGTATCCCGCATGCTTTTATCGTGGATCAAGGCGGTCGCATTGCGTGGCAAGGGCATCCAATGATGGAAATGGAAAAGGCTATTGAAGGAATACTGGCGGGTAAGTATGACATTGATACAGCCAGGGACAGGTCTGCGGCGGAGCAGAAATTAAGAGAGTTTGCCCGAATGATAGAAGACGGCGCTGACAAGACGGCAATCGACAAAATAGTCGCCGAATTGAAGGCTTTGGATGTAAAGACAGGCGGTATAATGCCGGATGGCTCACATTTCGATGAAGAAGCGATAAGAAATCAAATCAGGTTGAATTCACTCATAGTGCAGTATCAGCAGGCGGTTCGGACTGACGCGAGCCTGGATGAATCAGAAAATATTATTAAGGAAATCAAGGCTTGTGCTCCCGAAGATTTTGATGTCACCCGGTTTCAGCAGGATGTTCAGTTGTTTGTAACATTCCAGAAATATTATCAGGCGGTTATAGGTTCTGCTGATTCATCGGAAATAGCCGTACTGGCCGACAAGCTTCGTATTGTGCAAAGCAAAAATGCTCTTCTGTTAAATCAATGCGCATGGGCGCTTCTTACGGATGATAAAATTGAGATAAGAGATTTTGATCTTGCTTTGAGCATAGCCCGGGAAGCGTACAGGGCATGCAATGGTAAGAATGCGAAAATTGTTGATACATATGCCAGGGCGTTCTTTTTCAATGATCGCATCGAAGATGCTGTGCGGCTTCAAAGGAAAGCGATCAAGCTTTCGAACGATGAAAATGAGAAGAATGCTTTTATCGAAACGCTGAAACGGTATCAGGGTAAATTGGAAACAACTGACTGAAGGGTGGCTGAGGGGCGTGCCTGAAATTATTCTACGCAATGCTTCGTGCTTGCTCAGATGATAATCACGACACAGGGAAAGGGGCAGGGGGGAATGGCCAATAATAAGAGGATCAAGGACAGGATTCTTTGCCGTTTAGCGATTCTATACGGGGCGGAAAGGGCTTCCGATATCTTTGATATGGTTAAGAGGTCGATCAGGCGCAGAAAGCATTCGTTTCCGGAGAGACCTGTTCCGGTGTGGTCTGAAAAGGACACGCTTTTAATCACTTACGGCGATTCATTGCAGGACAAGAAGAAACCCCTTCAAGTGCTTGTTGAATTTCTGAGGAATGATTGTGAAAAAGTTTTCAGTTTTGTTCATATTCTGCCGTTCTTTCCGTATACGAGCGATGACGGTTTTTCCGTTCAGGATTTTCGTAAAGTTCGGTCCGACCTTGGCACATGGCGTGATGTGAAAAGCATAGCTTCGTGCTGCAATCTTGTTTTTGACGCTGTTGTAAACCATGTTTCGGCGTCGAGTAAATACATGGAGCGTTTCTGTGCCGGTGATCCCATGTATAAGGATTTTTTTATAGAACTTGATCCGTCAACCGACACATCCATGGTCACGAGACCACGTACACTTCCGCTCCTGCATGAGTATAAGACTTCTGAGGGCGGCAGGTGGTTGTGGACGACCTTTTCGGCCGATCAACTTGATCTTAATTTCGCTAATCCGGCTGTTCTTGTTGAAATGGTTGATGTGCTTTTGTTGTACGCGGCAAAGGGCGCTTCAATGATCAGGCTGGATGCCATTCCATTTCTGTGGAAGCAGTTGGGGACAACATGTTCACATCTGCCGCAGGTACATGTAATAGTCAAGTGTCTCCGTGATATCTTCGATATGGCTGCTCCGCATGTCAGGTTCCTGACGGAAACCAATGTTCCACATCAGGAGAATATAGCGTATTTCGGCTCTGATGGTGATGAAGCGCAGATGATTTATAATTTTACTCTGGCCCCGCTTGTTCTTCATGCAATTCATACGGGCAATGTGTGCGCTTTGAACACATGGGCACGTAACGTCAGAAAAATAAGCGACAGGGCAACATATTTGAATGTTACGGCAACACATGATGGTATCGGGTTAAGGCCAGCGGAAGGTATTTTGTCGGAAAAGGAAAAGCAGGCATTAGTAGACAGGGTTGTCGCGCACGGCGGGTTCGTAAGCTGGAAGAAAAACCCGGATGGAAGCGAGTCGCCGTATGAATTGAACATAACTTTCTTTGACGCACTGAATGACCCGAATGCGAGTGAATCCGATGATATCAGGATCAACCGGCTCCTGCTGTCCCAGGCCATATCAGTGGCGTTTATAGGTGTCCCGGGCATTTATATACATAGCCTGCTGGGATCACGAAATTATCTGGAAGGTGTACGGAAAACCGGAGCATCGAGATCCATCAACAGGGAGAAACTGGTGCTCAATACATTGCGTAACGAACTATCTGATCCAACGAATAGGCGTTGCAGGATCTTCAGGGGTATAAAGCATATGTTAAACGTTAGAGCACAGCATACGGCATTCAGTCCCCTTGCCACACAGGAGGTCATTGATTTCGGCAAAGAAGTGTTTGCGTTGTTAAGACACAATCCTTATACGGGTGAAACAATACTGGCACTCAATAATGTTACACCGGCAAATATCAGCATTACCATAGATAATCTTCCAGATGCATGGAATGACGTTCTGAACGAGGAGCAGGGGGCTGGTTGTAATGTTGAAGTGTCTCCGTACGGGGTCAGGTGGATTATGCTCGGATCAAAGCAGGTATCAGGCTGTATTGCTTAAACCTTTATGCTGAAGAAATGGGGGAAGGGAATTTTGACCCTACTTCGCTGATAAGCTACGAAGGGCAGGCAGGATTACAGGATAAACCCGCCTTCGCAAGAAAGCTTCGGCGAGGCAGGCGGGATTAAGATTAAGATGGTTCAAGAAATCTGGATAAAACAGTAGTTTTCTTCCACATTTCCTGAACAGTTTTCCTGATGGGAAAGATTGTCGTTAAAATAAGCCGATGGTGCGGAATGCCGAAGTGTTCAGTTCCTGAACATCAGAAGCGGTCGTTAAATATCGATAGAGTTATTAGTCTATTGATATTTAACGGATCCAATCCCTTTTCAAATCCCGTAAATCCTGTTGTCCTGTCAAAAAACTCCATGGTAAACATCTTACTCTTTGAGCAGATTTTTTACCGAAACAGGATTGCCGTCGGCATCAATGATATGCGCGCCGAATTTCCAGCCGTATTGCGTCAACGTAATCTTCAGTCGAATCTCGTTCTCACCCTGCTTCAAGTGAATCGGAACACGATCGCCCTGTGACGCATAACTGCGCCCTGGTTTCAAAAGGCTTCCGACTCGTTCCCCGTTTACCCACGCTACGAACCCATCCTCCGACCCAATCGCGAGCACGGCGTCCATTTCCGCGGAACAATCCACCCATGTTATCGCGTAGGCAGCCACATTGACTGGATTTCCGTACAAAGTGTTCAGGTTAACAATAAAGTCGGACCCTATACTCACGTCCGAACCGCGCACACATTTTTGCC
>JAQBFJ010000131.1:0-17962 GCA_032123435.1 Verrucomicrobiota bacterium | reverse complement strand
ACCCGAGGGTTACATCAAATCCAATATTGCTTCGCAATCCATGATTTGATGCAACGTTGTTGTCATGGAGCAGACCTCAGAGATAACCTCATCTCCCTTGTCCCGGCGTAGCTCGCTATTGCGACCGAAGCCGGATCCCCTCCAACATGCAAAGTATTGATTTAATTGTGAAACACTCGTTTCCGAATTAAATCAACTCTCTTCTCTTCTTTCTTCTCCGAATCTCCGTGTGCTCCGTGGTAAAATATTTTTCTTCTCACAATGCCGTGCATCTACTGCCTTCTGAATTGGTGCAATATGCGGGCTAACGGGATTTGGCATCACAACGGCAAAGCAGGCCTTTAAGGTAATTACCCTCAGGAAAAGAGAGTAAGACGGGATGATCCACTGCCTGACCTAATCGCCTGATAATCTGCGCTTGTCGTCTGGCATCCAGCGCCGCATCAGCAACAATTTTACTGAAAAGCGCCGAATCAAGCATGCCGGAACAGGAGAAAGTGAAAAGCAGTCCACCCGGCTTGACCAGTTTAAAGCCCTGCATATTAATATCCTTATATCCGCGACATGCCGCGTGCAATTGATCTTTGGATGAGACAAATTTAGGCGGGTCCAGAACAACTATATCGAACAGTTCTTTTTTTCGCCCCATTTCTCTCAGGACATCAAAAGCATCTCCTTGAACGTTTGCGATCTTTGTCAAATCTAATCCGTTAAGTTTGAAATTCTCATTCAACAAATCGAGAGTATTCGACGAGGCGTCAACATTTACGATCCGTGAAGCACCTGCTTTCAATGCTGTAATTCCGAATCCGCCCGTATAGGAGAAACAATTCAACACATGCGCATTATTTGAGTACTGCGCAATACAAGCTCTGTTATCGCGCTGATCGAGATAGAAACCCGTTTTTTGTCCTTTTCTGATATCAACAAGGAACCTGCATGAATTCTCGATTATTTCGATAAGATCTGTTGGTTCAAAGCCGTTGACTGAGCCCACCGCAGTCTGCAATCCTTCTTTATCACGGTCACTTCCGTCGGATCGCTCATAAATCCCATTGCACTGGGCAAGTTCCGCCAAAGCCGACACGATATCATTTTTCCAGCGTTCGACTCCGGCCGCCGTAAACTGGCACACCAGAAAGTCGGCGTAACGATCAATTACCAGCCCCGGCAGACCGTCAGATTCGGCATTAACCAGACGAAACGCATTGGTATCAGACATTAGTGATTGGCGCATGTCGATCGCGTCACGAAGCCGTCCGGCGATGAAATCCCCATCTATTTTTTCTTTTGCGTCGAACGACCACATTCTGACTCGTATCTGAGAGCTTGGCGAATACGCGCCTGATCCAAGCAAGGATCCGTTATGCTCGCATACATGAACGGTTTCACCTGATTCGGGATGCCCCGAGACATCAGCGATAGCGCCTGAGAATATCCATGGATGCCGGCGTCGCACTGATTTATCCCGGCCCGGTTTAAGAGTTATGCGCGGTATTGCAGTCATAATATTTTAAGAAACATGACAGAATGCACCAATCTTGTATCAATAATCAAGAACTGCTGAAGGTTAAACCAGTGGCAGGAAAACATTAAAAGTTGAACCTTGTCCGGGAATGCTGTCAACCGTGATATGCCCATCATGCTGTTTTATTATATTATATACAGCGGCAAGTCCAAGGCCTGCGTTTTTCTTGTCTTCTTTGGTGGAATAAAATGGTTCAAAAACACGCAATTTCTGCTCAGGCGTCATACCTCGCCCGGCATCAATCACTGAAAGCACAGCGTATTTTTTCTCACACAGGTGTTTCTGATCCATACCTGCTCCCAGTCTCATCATTTCGCGGGCTGACAGATCGGCACAATAAGTTTTAATCCTGAGTTCGCCGCCTTCCGGCATTGCTTCGCACGCGTTTATCGTCAGGTGCATAATTACCTGTTCTATCTGGGTGGGATCAACATTGACACAACAACCTCCATCATCTACGGCCACAGATAATTTGACTTTCTCAGTCATGGCCCTTTTGATCATTTCTTCAATACCACACACTGTTTTACCAAGCTGTATATTTCTTCTAACTCCCGGGTGCGGATTAGCGAAAGCCAACAGTTCCGCCGTCAATCCTAAAACATGGTTAGCGGACGATATAACCTCATTGAGATGCAATCGCACTGCTGACGGATCAAGGGCTTTCTGTATTGCCATCTGGGTATTTCCCATGATTACTACGAGAGCATTGGTGAAGTCATGTGCTATTCTATAAGCCAGCTGACCAACGGCGGCCATTTTCTGTGATTGCTGCATCTGGTTTTCGAGGCCACGTTCATGCGTAACATCACGTTTAACTGCAACATAATTGACTATATCGCCCGATTCGCCGAGAACAGGAGAAATAACCGCATTTTCTTCAAATAACTTACCATCTTTCCTTTTATTTACAAAATGGCCGCGCCATGTTTTACCGTTCGTTATAGTAGCCCAAAGATCCGCGTAGAATGCTTTATCCTGCATACCACTGCCGAGTACGCGCGTGTTCTGCCCCACAATCTCATCTCGCGTATATCCGGTCATTTGCTCGAACCATGGGTTCACATATAGAATATCCCCTTTTGTATCCGTAACAATTATAGATTCTGCCGCGTCACGAACCGCGGCAAATAATCGCCTGGCTTCCTCATGAAGGGATTTTTTGTCCGTCACATCCATGCCAGTAACTATGATGTTGCCATTTGACATCCTTGTTGTGCGAAACTGACACCATCGTTTCTGTTTATCCTTGCGTGTGATCAAAATATCGTTCTCAGTCACATCCGCACTTGCAGCGATTTGGCGCCATAACTCTTCTATGATCTTATGCTCACCAGGATCGGTAAATACTTTTTCTACCCAATCTTCCATGGTACGAACATTATGAATATCGAATCCTGACAATTCCGTCATGGCGCAATTTGTGAATTTCACGACTCCATCATTATCCAGGACAGCAACGCCGTATGGAAGAGAAGAGATTAGATCGCGCAGGAACGCGTCATCTGCCTTAATATCATCAGTTGTTGTTTTCGGGGTCATGGCACCATCCGTTATTTCGAACACTTTACAAGCAGTCAAAAGCGCGAATCAAGTCAAAACGAGAAATAAACAGACTCTAAATTGTCACCTCAGGGCAGAAATTGCTTCTTCTTGATCTTTTCCGGCAGATATCGCTCGAGAACGAAATTAAGTCCATGTTTAGCGAAAGCCTGTTGTTCTATGCGCACACCCATGCTGAGCATTTGATTCAACGCTTTTTGCCATTCCTTATGGTGTTTTATGAAAGGGTCGTTTTTGAGCGCGTCTTTTGCTCTTTTTATATCAGCAGGCTCCAGTGGGTGCGTTGCGTCTTCCAGTTTATAGTCTTTTATATCCTGAGGTGTAACGCCAAGATATCGCGCCTGCGGCACGCAAAAAAAGCGGTTGATATGTGCTGATTGTCCCGAGCCCACTTTCAGGGTTCGATATATATTACAGTATCCGTACGGATCTCCATCGGTAAAAACCAGTACCGGCAATTTCTTGTCGTCAGCCAGTCTGCGGATAAATCTTCTGCATGCTCTGGTAGGAACGCCGCTCATTGAGATCAGGATACACTTAGCACTTTTATAGAATTGATGGTGCACTAAGCGCTGAAACAGCGATGACGTTTCTATAACAAGAATGAATTTGGCGTCCGTTTCAAATTTTAATTGTTCAACTCTGGAAGGAATACTCCAGGCGCCTGTACCTAATTGTTCGCAATCAATCTTAACGATCTGTTTTGATACCGGGTTCTGGTCTATAACTACGAGTGGACCGGCAACATCGCCTCCGCGTTCTTCGGGAATATAACCAAGCTGTTCGCGATTGACCGCCAGCATTGCTTCGATATCGTCGAGAAGTGTATCGCTTTCCGGCTGTTGGTCAAAACGGCATTCGCCCCAGCTTTTGCTGTTATAATACATCTCACGTTTTCCGGCGATATCGTTCTTATCCAGCAAGTCTATTTTTGTTGTAGCCAGCAAGCGCATTGACTGCGCAAAGGTTTTCACCGTGTTATAAGTGAGTGTTCGAGTGGAAGTCTTGCCTAGAATTTCGAAATGACCCCGTTTCAGATCATACTTGACGTTGGACAGCGAACGTATAGGGAACTTCATGTCCGGTCTCTTTTTTCTTTTTATGATATCCGTATGAATCTTTTCAGCAGTCTCGAGTATTCTGCGTCCTGCCTCATCGCGACTGACCGCCCTAGGTGCTTTACTCAATGACAAAGAAGTCTCAGTAATGTGTTTTTGTGATGATTTTGGTGTTTTAGTATTTTTCTTTGGCACGGGCCTGGTATGCCCTGCTTTTTTTCTGCTGTTTTTCTTTTTTTTCGCCATTTTACCTCACTGTGCCAGATGCGTGCGTTCCAGCATTTTTTTCAAAGTGTTTATTATCCTTGATTCCTGTTGGTCATTCAAATCAAGAATCTGTTTCAGGCCCAGGGCAAGATGCGGGATATAAAGGGTTATATACTGTTGTTTCCGTTCCATTTCGGCATGCCGCTGTCGTTTACGAAGGTATACCGCGAGCCGACGTCCGCATTCCTGCAACGCGAAGTTGATTTCCCTGATAATTTCCGGGTAATGCGCTATTGCCTCTTTACTTTCGCTTGTAAACGGAACCCACACGCTGGCCATATGGACTATTATCACCATCGGTCCGATTGGAAGTGAGCCACGCGGCTGTGTCAGGTTATAATTTTTCCAGTTAACACCTGAAACAGATTTTGTGATCGCGCATGCTCCTGCCATATGCAGGAGAGGTACACGATTGGCAAAACGCATGACGCGCGCCGGGTCTTCCGCATTGAGATTTTCATTTTCGCCCGGTCTTGCATACGCGATGCCTGCTTCAATTTGGAAAGGATTTCCTCTGTAAACAGATGGCGCGCGTGTTACGGCTGTATAAAAGTCGGCTTTTATTTCCTTTTTTAATCCGGCTATTATCGGTTCCTCCCCTATGGGTGACAGGCAATCCGTTCTGGGCCGCATAAGTTTTGTTTCCTGTATCGCCTTGAACAGGGCCTCACTTTCCTGTCTGGCTATGCGAGAGGTCCGCGCGTTCGGGTTGAGTTTCGCGTTATTACAGATCTCGAAGGCGCAATTACTGCTGACGCGAGAAAAATCCTGCTGAAGCATACTTCGCAATGTGCGAGCTTTGCTGTCGTTCAACATCTGCATGAGAATGCCAAGCTCGACACCATGCGGATGCGGTTTTATTTCACATGGAGCTTCCGGCAGTTTATTCGTGACACGATCGAATGTCAGCCACGGCTCATCCGCATCCACACCTTCGTCACTATTTTTTTTCAGCAGACACACCCGGTAATGCAGACAAAGGTGCGGGTTGACCACGGCGCACTGTTTCAAATATTCGTCTACGGACAATTTACCACGCATATACGAAGCCTCCATTTCTATTGAAACGCAAGTACCTCGTGGGGAAACCGTTGTTTTTCCGGGTTTGTTTTCAGGGCCGGTCGTAAAAAACTCTGGCTGCCATACAATTTCTTCATCCTTGAAGATGGTTGGTTTATTCTGGCGCGTATCAATCTGAACTTCAATGTAGTGAGCCTTCCCCTTCTTTTTTGTTTTAGAAAATATTTTCGTCGAGCTTCCTGTTGTAAGCTGACCATACATTCCTGCCGCGCTAATGCCTATTCCCTGCTGGCCGCGCGACATTTTGAGTCGATGAAACTTGGACCCATACAGCAGTTTGGCAAAAATTTTAGGGATCTGGTCTCTTATTATTCCGGGTCCGTTATCCGTCACGGACACAACGAATCTATCTTCACCTGTTTGTTGAACATCAACACTGATCTCAGGCAGGATGCCGGCATCCTCGCAAGCATCCAGTGCGTTATCAACTGCTTCCTTGACTGTTGTCAGGAGAGCTTTCCGTGGATTATCAAAACCCAGAAGATGCCTGTTCTTAAGGAAGAACTCCGAAACAGAAATCTCTCTCTGTTTCCGAGCCATGCTTTCGGCTGTTTCCTCCATTATCTTTTTTTCTTTTTTAGGCATTCGGCTGGTCGACCTCCGGCATTAAAGCACAAGCATTATCCGAGACAGAGAACACTTTACTGGTTGGATAATATATTTCAAGACAGATCATTCCATAAAGAAGTGATGGTACAGACATACGATTTGTTCATTCACTGCAACCATGTCCGTTCTGACCGTCAAATACCCGTCCATTTTCCATCATGCAATTTTGGGAACGAGACGCCGTATTTCTCATAAATGATTCTTTGTTTTGAGAGAAACATCCCCTCAGATTGGGGCAATTTGGGTCATTTGTCTGGAACACGTTTTCAATATGTTAAGATTCTGCAAATAATGGCTGTAAACGGATCTTTTGTTTTTTTGGCACGGATACTGCTTTATACTCTGTTGACCCTCAGCCGGTCTAGTAAAAGTCAGGGATCACAACCTTAATCAGTTGTAGCCGCTAAGGACAACATTGCGACAAGTATCCCTGGGGGCTAAACTGACTGACGGGTTTCTTTTTTTCCGGAGTACACGCGTTTCCAACCACATCAGCGCACTATTCTGCAGCTACTGCACAAAGCCATTCTTCTACAACTTCTTGTCCCACATGCATGCGATTCTTCATGAAATATGCGGGTTAATGATTCATCGTCAACCATGGCGGGGCAAAACGACCGATGAGCTTTCATAATTGCAATCTCGATGCCAGATGAGTATTATTATGGTTTGCTTGCATTTCGAATGCTGGTATAAGGATTTGGTCGGAGTAATAAAAATGTCATATCATAGAAAAACAACAAAGTTTTTTTTATCATGCAGCATTGTGATTCTCCTGGCTGTTACAAGAGCTTATTGCAATGACATTTATGAAGCAATCAAGCTTGGGGATACCAAGAAGGTCAAGGTTCTGCTTGAACAGAACCCGCAATTGGTAAACATAAAAAGTAAAGGGGGTATTACGCCACTTCATTTAGCAGCTCTTTATAATGCTCCTGATGCGGCACGCCTGCTCATCTCGCATGGTTCCGATGTCAACGTTAGAACCGATAATGGCTCAACTCCACTGCATTGGGCCGCGAACAAGAATTCTGTCGATGTTGCTCGATTGCTTGTCATTAACAATGCTGATGTTAACGCCAGATCGAACAAGGGGCACACATCCCTGCACTGGGCCGCGATTGGAAATTCTCCCCGAATTACGGAGATATTGATAAAAAGCGGAGCCAATGTAAATGTCGCGGCCAGCGATGGCATGACCGCGCTTCACTGGGCTGTACGAAAGAATGGGCTCGAAACAATAGAACTGCTTGTGCAGAACGGAGCCAATCTTTACGCGCGAGCTACTGACGGTTTAACGCCTCTGCATCTTGTCAAAAACGCCGAAGTACGCGAACTTTTTGAAAAACTGATTAACAGTAATGCTGTGTCCGTAAAAAACGATTACGGCACGACTACAGACAAATCACATTCGACATCATATTCATCCGATAAAAGAATTCCAGCTTCTCAGGTTATTCGCTTCCCGGACGGAACGGTTTATGAAGGGCCGACCAGAAACGGAAAAATGCATGGGACGGGAATAATAACAATGCCCGAAAATGAAAAATACAGCGGCGACTGGATGAATGGAAAACGGCACGGGACCGGTACATACACATTTCCTGATGGAGAACGGTACGAAGGACAATGGCAGAACGGGAAAATGCATAACTACGGCGTTTACACATTCTGCAATGGAGGGCGAATCGAAGGCACATGGGAGAATGGCCAATTAGTCAACGGCAATGGCATTTATATATTCCAGGATGGGGACAGGTATGAAGGGCAATGGCGTAAAGACGCTATGTGGGGCCGCGGCATATATACCACAGCAGAAGGCCGCGTCTTCGACGGTTACTGGGAGAATGGTCTGTTCCGGAGCACAATTGACAACAGCAATTCTGAAAAGCAGGAAACCTTCGCCGAGCAAGAACGGGAAATCGAAATGAAGAAAACATTCTGATCAAGGTACTATTTCCCGCAGATCCGGATTCAAGGCATGAAAGAGCAATATCCATTTAATGAAATAGAGAGAAAGTGGCAGAATTACTGGTCAGCCAACGAAACGTTCAAGACCGACACATCAAAATCAGATAATAAATATTATTGTTTGACCATGTTCCCCTATCCTTCCGGCGTCCTTCATATGGGACATGTCATAAACTATACCCTTGGCGATGTAATTGTGCGGTATAAGCAGTTGCGCGGATTCCACGTGCTCTCACCAATGGGTTGGGACAGCTTCGGGCTTCCAGCCGAAAACGCCGCCATCAAGACAGGCGCACATCCACACAAATTGACTGAGAAAAACATCATACGCATGACAGAACAGATGCGGCGTGCCGGCTGGGGCTACGATTGGGACAGGGAGGTAGCCACAAGTCATGAGGACTATTACAGATGGACACAATGGTTTTTTCTTCAGTTTTTCAAAAGAAAACTCGCTGTAAAGAAATACGCACCGGTAAACTGGTGCGAGTCATGCCACACCGTCCTTGCAAATGAGCAAGTACACGACGGACACTGTGAGCGCTGTGGAACGTCAGTTGAACAGAAGGATATGTCACAGTGGTTCTTTTCCATGAGCAAATACGCGCAACGTCTTCTTGACGGACATAAGCAACTCAAAGGCAACTGGCCTGACGCGGTTATTGCCATGCAGGAGGAATGGATAGGCAGATCGGAAGGCGCCAGAGTGAACTTCCATGTTAAAGAAACAGGAGAAGAACTCCCCATTTTTACGACACGTCCTGATACTCTTTTCGGCGTTACATTTATGAGTCTGGCTCCTGAGCATCCTCTTATTGAGAAGCTCGTGAAAGGAACAGAGCATGAAGAACGGGTAATGAAGAAGGTTAAACACCTTCGTCAACAGGGAACAAGTGAGAAAGACATTGCCGAACGGGAAAAGGAAGGCATCTGGACCGGCTTCCATGTAATCAACCCGGTCAACGGAGATATTGTTCCTCTCTGGGTAGCTAATTTTGCGCTCATGTCATACGGAACCGGCGCGGTCATGGCCGTACCCGCCCATGATCAACGCGATTTTGAATTCGCCCGCAAGTATGATATACCGATCAAAATAGTGATAGAAAGGCCCGACTCGCCGCTAAATCCCGAATCCATGGAAGAAGCTTACGTGGATACTGGAACCATGGTTAATTCAGGACTGTTCAACGGGAAAAACAACTTCAATGCCATGCCGGACATTATCAGATGGCTGAGTGATCAGGGACATGGTGAAGGCACTATTAATTACAGACTTCGCGACTGGTTGATAAGCAGACAGCGTTACTGGGGCGCGCCCATTCCCATTATCTACTGCGACTCGTGCGGAATAGTTCCCGTTCCTGAATCAGACCTGCCCGTCAGGCTTCCTGGCGACGTCCAGTTCAAAGAAGGTGGAGGAAATCCGCTGACATCACATGAAGAATTCATAAACTGCGAATGTCCGAAATGCGGCAAAGCCGCACGCCGGGAAACCGACACCATGGATACCTTCGTTGATTCCAGCTGGTATTTTCTGCGCTACTGTGACCCGTCGAACCAGAACAAAGCCTTTGATAAAAATATTATCAGCAAATGGATGCCCGTGGACCAGTACATAGGCGGTATTGAGCACGCGACAATGCACCTGATATACGCCCGTTTCTTTACAATGGTCCTGAAAGATATCGGGCTTGTGACCTTTGAAGAGCCGTTCAAGCATCTCTTCTGTCAGGGCATGGTATGCAAAATGGCATATTACTGCGAAACCCACAAATGGCTGTACGAAAACCAGGTTGTCGACGGCAAGATGGAAGGAGATGTCATTCTCAACGGCAAATGCAAAGAATGCGGAACCCCTGTTAAGTCCGAGATGACCAAGATCAGCAAGTCAAAATTCAACGTTGTTGACCCGGACAAGATGTTTGAGCGTTACGGCGCTGATACCGTACGCCTGTACATGCTTTCCGACGCGCCTCCTGACAGGATGCAGGTATGGAGCGAAGCAGGCATCAACGGCGCATGGCGTATGCTGAACAGGCTTTGGGATACGGTGCTCTCAGGCATGGAAAAGATCGCGCCTGCCGGAACCCCCTCACCCGACGAACTCGATCCTGTCAACAGGGCGCTCAGACGAAAGGCACACCAATGCGTGATAAAGGCGACCGAAGCTATTGAGGGAGGTTTTCATTTTAATACAGCCATCGCGCGCTGTAACGAGCTTCTGAACCAATTGCGATCGGATGGAGACAAAGCACATCCGGCAATTCTGCGCGAAGTCCTCGAGACAGTAGTCAGGCTGTTGGCGCCCATAGTCCCACACTTCTCTGAAGAACTCTGGATCAGGCTGGGAAATACCGGAAGCATTTTCGCCTTCGGTTGGCCGGAAGCAGATATCAACGCAGCGAACGAAGAAGAGCTGGTGATACCCATACAGGTAAACGGAAAGCTTCGGGGGCGTATAACAGTTGCTCCTGATACTTCGCGGGAAGATCTCGAATCACTTGCTTTGTCATGCGATCAGGTACAAAAATTCCTTGAAGGCAAGATGGTCCGCAAAGTCATTGTGGTTCCGGGCAAACTCGTAAATATCGCGGTTTCCTGACGCGCTCCTGCTCAGCGCATACTGTTTCTTCCCAACCTTTCTTGAACAGTTTTTCTGACGGGGAATTGCAATATGCGGGCTAGAACGCGACGGTAAACCCGAATGATATCACCGGCCAGAACGGGAATGAACTCAAGTCATCTTCGTACTCCTGTACTTCAGCCGCTAAAGCCGCATCCAGCGCGTTCTGAACGAGTGCCGGTACAGTTGCCTGCGCTGTAGCGGTCACATCCGGCGCGCCGTGATAAAGCAGGCCGAAATCAAACGCAAATCGGATACGTCCACCGTCTTCACACGCCGCATTACCGAAACCAATTCCAAAATAGTATGAAATGTCGTCAAAAGCAACGGAGCCGTCCAGTCCCTGAATATCGAATTCCTGATCATCAAGCTCAAAATCTGTCGTTGGTGATGCCGACAACAGGATTTCGTTATTATTGATAACTGGTCCTGCCGAAATACGGAAACCGCTCCCCCATGGATGCCAGTCCAGCAGAACGGGAATAGTTTGAAAATCAAGTTCCCCATTAACGGTTGCCTCGTCCATTTCCTCGTCTCTATCATAGCTGAACACATTCAGGCCACCGCGCAGGTTCAGACAAGAACTTAATCCGATCGTTACATCTCCACCATAACCCAAAGTACCGGCCTTGACGGTAACACCGCCACCCGCCATACTTATTCGACATGTTGCAATCAATATTCCAGCGACAAACAGGGCGACAAACATTTTCTTCATAAAACAAACTCCTTTTTTTAGTGCATAACCAACATTGGTCAGTTAATATCCCGGTATATTCAGGTATATTCAAGGACTTTACATGTTTTTCAGAAAGGATTCAAGATGAAAACTGAATGTATTTTCTGCAAAATAATTGCAGGCGAACTGCCATGCAGTAAAATATACGAAGATGCTGACGTAATAGCGTTTATGGATATCGGGCCGGTGGTAAAGGGACATACCCTTGTTGTACCCAAAAAACATTGCGACCCCATTACCGAAACGCCGCCGGATATTCTTGGAAAACTTATTGGCGTGGTGCAGAAAATAGCCCGCGCAATGTTTAAAGGCCTTAATGCCGATGGAATAAACGTCACACAGGCGAATGGAAAAGTTGCCGGACAGGTTGTCCCGCATATACATTTTCATGTCATACCCAGATTCAGTAATGACGGTCGGCCACAGAATTGGATTCCGCAGAAATATGACAGTACCGAGGAAATGAATTGCTTTGCCGACAAGATCAAGTCTGCTATATAAAGATCTAACAACAGGACAGTCATGGACATTGAAGATTTTATGACCATCATAAGCAAAATGCATCTTGAAGATCCGCGCTATCTGCCGGAGGCCTACATTTTTGTACAGGAAGCGCTTATTTTTACATCCAAACTGCTGAACAAACCTTCATCAAAAGGACCGGAACGGCATGTCACCGTAAATGAACTGCTTGAAGGCATACGCTGTTACACCATTGAGCAATTCGGCCCCATGGCGCCGCGTGTACTCAATTCATGGGGAATCAAAACCACCGAAGATTTCGGCGAAATAGTATTCAACCTTGTTCATAACAGGATAATGGGCTCTACGGAAAAGGATAAAAGAGAAGATTTTACCAACGGGTACGATTTTCATGACGCTTTTGTAAAGCCCTTTCTATCGGAGAAAACGGGTGAGTTCCCGGTTTTGGAAAATACTGACAACCAACAGGAGGATATATAATGACTGCAGATGAATCTCGTGATTTCGGCAACGACATGAATCAAATTCTTTTCATAAATCTTATTACAATGCTTGGATCATCCGCCATGCAGCAGATGGGGAAACTTGTGAACCCCATAACCAAGAAGACGGAGATTAATCTGGAATCAGCACAAATAACCATAGACATGATTGCGATGTTGAAAGACAAGACAAAAGGCAATTTAAGCGACGAGGAAAACGCTGTGGTTGCAGACATACTTTCATCACTCCAGATGAATTATGTCGAGACAACAAAAGAGGAAACGGCCAAGAAAACAAACGACAAGACAGAGAGCAAAGAGGACACTAAGAACACAGATGATCCTGATCCTGATCCAACCAACACTTCAGAAGAACAGGCAGAACAAAAGCAACCCGGATTGCACAACTCATACGAGCAGGGACCAGAAGAATAACAACATTTGCCTATTCACCGGATGGTTGCCCAAAGAGAGCACCAAACTGCTTTAGATATTCCAGGCTGTATATTCTGAAAAATACTGTTACAGGCAACAGTACGACCGCGCCGATGTAAGGAATAACCATGAGGCATAATCCGATACAACAGGTCGCCAGCCCGAACAGGGCAATGCAGATAACGGCACCTATGCATAAAAGAGCGTAAAATAAACCATAAAATAAAAACGCGCCCATTCTTTGCCTGAAAACCGGAAGGAATCGTCCCCACGCTTCCATGGCTGTCAGATCCATGTTATACATTATCGGTATAATAAAATCTTCTCTGAATCGGGTTATATATGCCATCACTATGATTAAAGGAAGATAGAGAATACCCGCCACTATAACAGGTGTGAGCATCGCCGGATCAAATTCGCCCATCTGCATGCACGGTATTGCGACCTTGAAGATCAAGATAGCTAAGATCGGCAGTAAAGCCAGAACGCACAATATACCGTAAACTATATTCCACTTGAACAGGGAATTGCCATGCTGTTTAAAAACGCCCCATGGCCCTGCCACCTCGGCGCGATTATTTATCACGTTATCAAGCAACATGAATTTGCCGCGGCATCTCAACCACATTACCAACAGAAACACAGCGATCATAACTATAACACCAACCGTGACAATAATCGCTATAATTCCACCGTATTCACTCAGAACATTATTTACAGCCCCGATAATATCACTGCTTATTTCAGCACCTCCGCCAGTATCGCCGGAATCCTTGTTGAAGGACGACTTACTCCCTCCGCCATTTTCCCCAAGTGTGGCAAGCCAAGCGCTAAACCCTAGCACAAACCATTTTCCAAGCACAAACGGCCGGAACAGTATGTCTTTCATTCTGTCTATCGACGGCCGCACCAGCCCGGTACAAGTCAATGGTATATCATCAACCCTTACCTGCGCGGCGGCAAAAACGGCATCTGCTTCCCTGCGAGCATCTCGTGACGCCTGCTGAAGCTGATCATCAGCTTTTTTCTCGTCCGTTTTTTCCTCGTCCGTTTTTCTCAATTGAAGACGTTTTTGCGGTGCTGCTTGAGTCGCGAATAATCCGGGTACCTTGGATGCTTCCGTCCATTGATCACCCATTGAAGGGCTCCAGACATAATCAGCGGGCTTAACAACGCCGCTCCGGGCAAGCTCGAAAAACTCGTCCTGTTCTATCGGCCCCTTTTGCTCTCCATCAACAATGTAATACCACTGCATTTAGCACACTCCGCCAAAATTCTTGCATAATCTCCATCATGATGCAACATCACATTGAAGCGAATAATTGTTTTTTTGCTTGTATGATGTATGTCCATTCCCCATTATGGCCCCAATTTTTCCGCAACCGTCAGTTGGATTACAAATGATTCAAACAGAAAAAAACGTGTTAAATCTGATTCAACCGCATGGCGGCAAACTTTGTCCGCTGATGGTCAACAACAACATTCTGGCCACCGAAAAGGATAAAGCCTCAAAACTGCCGATTGTCCGCATGTCATCCCGCGAAACTTCGGATCTGATAATGATGGCCACCGGCGCATTCAGCCCGCTTGACGGATTCATGCGCCGCAACGATTATCTCAGCGTTGTAAAGAACATGCGCATGACAAATGGCACGCTCTGGCCTGTTCCCATAACTCTGAGCGTATCAGACACCAATACAGAAATCAAAGAAGGAAGCGAAGTTTCACTCGTAGACAATGAGTCAGGAACGCTCATGGGCAGTATGCTGATAGAGGAAAAGTTTGAATACGATAAGAAAAACGAAGCCATAAACGTGTTTGGCACTGAAGACTCAAAACATCCTGGCGTTGCCAAGCTGTACGAACAGGCTGATGTCCTGATAGGCGGACCTGTAAAAGCATTCAGCGAACTTGATTATCCAGAACGCTTCCCCGGGTATTACGCACGTCCGGCCGAGACCAGGCAAATTTTTAAGGAAAAGGGCTGGAAAACAATCGCGGCTTTTCAGACAAGAAATCCCATTCACAGGTCACATGAATACTGCACTAAAATCGCGCTTGAAATATGCGATGGAATCCTGATTCATCCGCTTGTGGGCAAGCTTAAAGGCGATGATATTCCGGCGGACATCCGCATGAAATGCTATGAAGTGCTTCTTAACAAATATTATCCTGCCGACCGTGTTGTCTGCAAGGTATACCCCATGGAGATGCGGTACGGCGGCCCCAGAGAGGCAGTACTGCACGCTGTGTTTCGCCAGAATTACGGATGCACCCATATCATCATCGGGAGAGATCATGCGGGCGTCGGCAACTATTATGGACCTTTTGATGCACAGAACATTTTCGACGAAATAGGTTCGGATGAACTCCAGATAAAGCCGTTAAAGATAGACTGGACATTCTGGTGTCACGAATGTGAAGGCATGGCTTCCACAAAGACATGCCCGCATGACAAGGCAAGCAGAGTTCTTATAAGCGGAACTGAATTGCGCAATATGCTGGCACAAGGCAAAATACCGCCTAAAGAGTTCACTCGTCCTGAAATAGCGGAGATATTAATAGCGTTTTACAAGAACGCATGATTACGGTTCCCACAGGAGAAATACATAAATGTCAGCTCAACAAAAAGCAACGAACATTACATGGCATCATCATGGGATAACACCGGAAGAACGGCGGCAGATAAAAGGTCATCAGGGCGTTGTGCTCTGGTTTACTGGTCTTTCCAGTTCGGGGAAATCCACTCTGGCAAATGCTGTTGAATCCGTCCTGCATGAACGCAAATGTCATACCTACATTCTTGATGGTGACAATGTACGCCATGGCCTTAACAAAGATCTGGGATTCAGCCCTGAGGACAGAAAAGAGAATATCAGAAGAATAGGAGAAGTAGCGCACCTGTTTGCTGATGCCGGGCTGATTGTTCTTACGGCGTTTATTTCACCTTACATCAACGACAGGAAAATGGCCCGGGACATGAATCAGCCTGGTGGTTTTCTTGAGATCTATTGTGATTGTCCTCTCGACACCTGCGAAGAAAGGGACCCTAAAGGGCTCTACAAGAAAGCGCGTGCCGGTGAGATCAAGGATTTCACTGGTATTGACGCGCCATACGAGGCGCCGCAAGCACCGGAAATGACAGTGCGTACAGGAACACTGTCACTTGAAGAGAGCGCAACACAGGTTATCAGGCACCTGGAAGCACAAGGTATTCTTAAGACCGGATAATGATCAAGCGACCATTCGCGTCACGGCATAATATATGATCCAGTTTATACCCAACGCGTACAAACTGGACACTATGTCATCAAGCACAATACCTGTGCCACCCTTTATTTCCTGTATTCGTCTGGCTGGAAACGGCTTAATAACATCCATTATCCTGTTGGTCACAAAGGCAACCGGCAGAAGCCAGAGATGGGTCTGCCATGGCAGACCCAGTGTACATATAATGAATGTCAGATACTCATCAGCCACTATTCTGCCGTCATCTTTTCTGCCGTAGATTTTCTCCGCAGCATCGCAGACAGGAACAGCTATAAGCGCAAGAATTACGGCTAGACACACCTGCACACCTAAAGTCAATCCGGCCCCGGCCACGCCCAGGGTAATGGCTACGCCAAGAAGCGAACCAGCGGTACCAGATGCTACGGGACTCAAACCAAGCCCGAACCCTGTAGCCAGCACCAAGACAGACACATTCCTGATATTTTTCATTTTAAAACCGGGCATTGACGGATTTTACTGAATTCCGATCAGACAAAATGATACTTGATAATACACCAGAGTGCCCTGAAACCGTCTTTCCATGTGATTTTCTTTCCCTCGGTGTAATTTCGCCCATAATAGGATATTGGCACTTCATATATTCTCCAGTTACCTCGGGCTATTTTAGCGGTTATTTCTGGCTCAAATCCGAACCTTTCTTCACAGATTTCAATGTGCTCCAAGACCTCTTTTTTAAACATCTTGTAGCAGACCTCCATATCCGTAAGATTCAGATCCGTCACCATGTTGGACAAAGTTGTCAAAAATTTGTTTCCTATATAATGCCAGAAAAACACCACGCGGTGCGGGCCGCCTCCGAGAAAACGCGAACCGTACACGACATCCGCGTGTCCTTGCAGGACAGGAGCAAGCATAGTCTTGTAATCATTGGGGTCATATTCAAGGTCGGCATCCTGCACCACAACCACATCACCATCTGCTTCCTTGAAACCGCGACGCAGAGCGGCGCCCTTCCCCTTGTTTTTTTCCTGAAAAAAGATTTTTCGCGACTCATCCTCACTTTTCATTTTTCTCAGGATCTCTCGAGTGCCATCCATCGAACAATCGTCCACGATCACAATCTCTTTATCGATTCCGACGTTAATATCGGAAACCTGCCGAATAATTTTTTCTATTGTTCCACATTCGTTATAGACCGGTATTACAATGGATAATTTCATAATAAGAACACTAGCTGAAAACTGCCGAGTTAGGCAAGAGCACAGTTCTTCTTTTTAAATGATATCTCGGAATCAAGCCGATAAACACCAGAATGGATAAGGTATTTATTAAGCATATCCGGATAATTTAAATTTTCATTCACCATGATCAATCACTTCAACACTACCTGGCCATGTTGATTCCGTTCCAGCTTCATAGACAAAGACAAAATAAGCGGCCACAACCAGCATGATGACAATCATCACCATGAAAAAAAGTTTCCACACCAATCGCACACCCAGTCCTGGCGAATCTCCAATAATCATGATATTTTCCCTCAAAGTAATGCGTGTATTATTATACTACACGCATAGTCTTGGGTGCTATAAATTTGTTTTAATAATTTACAGGCGTTTTCTGTCTTCTTGCCGGAAATCACCTGAAACACGGACGAAGTTATCTGTAATTTACCTTGCTCAACTTCTTGATCCATCCCCTAATTCTATTGCTTCAACTGCCATTCAGCCCCTCTGACGACTTTTGGGACCCTACGGCATTGTGTTTTTCAGGCAGAAACCATCCGGGCCGTATCGATACGTTCAGATCGTCGAGAACCACCGCGAAGGCGGCAAAGTGCGCCAGCGGACTTTGATGACCGTGGGGCGGCTGGATGTGCTGCAAGCCAGCGGCCAG
>JAQBFJ010000130.1:0-22106 GCA_032123435.1 Verrucomicrobiota bacterium | reverse complement strand
TCGGATTCCTTCTCCAAGCCCTTGATCTGTCGCAACCTACACACTCTCGTCACGAAACTTCATGAATAATGCACGCTAGATTTAGTATTGTCTCATAGTGTACATTGAAAAATCAAGAAATTTGCAAATGTTTTTTTCGCTCAGGCTTTCAATCGTTTTAACAGGCCATTCTGTTCATTGCATGTGTTTGGAAGTGCGTCATGCCGCATAACGCAGGCGATTCTGTGCTCCAGGCTCACCTCAAAAAAGTGCATGTATCTTGCCGTATTTCTTCTTACTGATAAAGTGCCTTTTGATATGGCGTCAACAGCAGTGGGTATTTGCCTGATTTTGCGACCACAAACACTGTACACGCGCAATTCGCACGGAACAACATTCAGGTTAGATTTTTTCTTGCCCTTAGCATTACTGTCTATTAACATTCATCACACAGGTTTGTTTTGTTATAAATGAAAATAAGGGAGACGAGAAATGGACTACGGCCTTACTGAAGAACAAGTGATGATCCGCGATTTATGCAGGCAGATAGCACAGGAAAAAATGAAGCCAGTCAGGGAAGAGTATGACGAATCTGGTGAGTTCCCCTGGGATATGATTAAGATTTTTGCCGAAGCAGATTTATGCGGAATCTCAATTCCGGAAGAATACGGCGGCATGGGTGGCGGTATCATGGAAATGGTCATCTGCGTCGAAGAACTTTCAAAGATCTGCGGCGGCATAGCGCTGGGACTGGCTGCTTCGGGACTCGGCACATACCCGATTCTAATTTCAGGATCAGATGAACAGAAAAAGAAATATCTGCCCCGTCTCGCATCAGGCAAATCACTTGCCGCATTTGGATTGACGGAACCCGAAGCTGGCAGTGATGCCGCCAGCATCAGGACAACCGCCATAAAAGACGGTGACTCATATGTTGTTAACGGCACAAAACAGTGGATTACAAATGGCGGCGAAGCCGACATTTACACCATCATAGCCATGACCGACAAAAAAAAGGGGCCGCGCGGCGCCAGCGCATTCATAGTCGAAAAAGACACGCCTGGCTTTACATTCGGAAAGAAAGAAAACAAAATGGGTATCCGTGCTTCGACAACACGTGAACTGATCTTCAATGACTGCCGTATACCAAAAGAAAATCTTATCTCAAAAGAAGGCCTGGGCTTTATTGTGGCAATGAAAACGCTTGATAAATCAAGACCAGGCGTTGCCGCCCAGGCGCTTGGCATTGCCGCCGGCGCTCTTGAAGAAGCAGTAAATTACAGTCGTAAACGCAATCAATTCGGCAAGCCGATTTCGTCATTCCAGGGTATACAGTTCATGCTAGCAGACATGGCAACTCAAGTTGAAGCGGCACGCGCCCTTGTCTACGCGACCGCTCGTTACGTAGACAGTGGCGCCAAGGATATAAGCCGAATGTCCGCTATGAGCAAGGTATTCGCTTCAGACATAGCAATGAAAGTCACCACGGATGCAGTTCAAATCTTTGGCGGCTATGGTTACATGAAAGAATACCCTGTTGAAAAAATGATGAGAGACGCCAAAATCACGCAGATCTATGAAGGGACCAATCAAATTCAGCGTGAAGTAATAGCCCTGAGTCTTATAAAAGAGGCCGCAACCATCAAACAATAATACATTAATTACCTGTTAAACCATTCAGAACCAGCATGCCACCTTCTTGAGCGGCAGTAATAAGATCTTATAAGGCATTATAATCCAGTTCGAAAATGGTATAAGCTCGAAATTGGCAAAAACCAGCAGAGTTGTATACAATATGCCTGCCGCCAGCCAGAATCCCCTTACACCCGTGTTCCTCGAATTGGAGTTAGAAGATGACGACTGCCATAATGAACCATGCGACACAGGACGTTCATGCCATCCGGCCGGCAGTTCACTGTGAATATTACCGGTAATGTAAGAGTCTATTATTTCCATAACTCCGGCTAATGCCCTGTTTTGCGCTATATGCCCCCCGGCTCCATGCACTGTTTCCACTACTTCCGCCTCGGAATTAGACGGACAACCCGTAAGTTTCGCAACAGAACCATCAAGCATGCTGATATCATTGTGGCCGTTCCCGATCGCAAGAATACTCTCCTTGCTGACACCAAGATGTCGAGCCAGTTCCCGGACAGACAATCCTTTGGTAAATGGCACGCATCGCACATCAAGCTCCTTAAGCCCCTCTATCAAACGAAGTTGTTTAAAAGACTGCATTTTTTCTTTCAGCATCACCGCAACAGCCTTAGCTGATTCCTCGGAATCGAAACGAAGACAAAGACGATCTCTTTTCTTTCGAATCGTAGTAACGCCGATACAGCTTCCCGTAATTATTTGATGCCACTCGTCAAGCGCAGAAGCAATATGCGCTTCTCGGGCCCACTCAAGGTATTGTGTCCGCAAATTCCATATGAGATGAGGAACATAACCATATTTTGTCAGACCGTAAATATAGGCGTGTTTGATAATGACAAAATCCGGCATAACACCCATCGTGCGCATGGGAAAAAAGAACTCATGAAAGCTTTTTTTCGACCTGCCGGTACAAGCCACCCATCTTGTGTCAAACCGCGTCCGAAGCTCATTCAGTTTATCCCTGAATGCTATATAAAGAGGCAGATCGCTGGCGCTTCCGATAAGGGTTCCGTCAAGATCGGTGGCAATCAACCGAATATCCATATTTACCTTTTTAAGCGTTTTCGATGTTACAAACCATGACGACTCAACGCCTTCTTGATTTCTTCCTGGAAATGCACTAGATCCTCATGGCTGGGAGTATAATCTTTTTTACTGGATTCAAGTGCCAAACGTCCTGCTTGGTCAAGTATCCATGCGGCCGTAATTCCATCACTGAATGTTACTGTGCCGCTGACAACACTGCCGGGCCTCGTAAGCCGGTCAACGGTAACTCTCACGTTGTTCGGCACGCCTTCATAATCCGCATCAATAACATCGTCATCCGCGGCAACATTCTCCTGCGCGGCAGACATATTGCCATCACTCTCAACCCCCTGCACCAGCTGATCGGATTGTTTTGGACCTTTAGGCCTGTCCTTGACTGCCAGGCCGAGGTCTATCACCAGAAATCTAACGTCCATGTATGTCATTGAAACATTAAATTCCTCTCCCACTCTTCTTTGAAGATCTGAAAGAGAACAGCCTTCCTCCACCCATTGTTTAAAAACATTCTTCTGTTGATCAGTAAGCTCCATGATACTTAAGCTCCCCAATGGCACTTACCTGTTTCTGGCGGCAAATTATTGCTTTTCACAAACAGGGCGTTCACCGTTTTTTATATTTTCCCAATGCGCATCCATTTCAGCCAATGAACATTCCGTCAACTCACGACCTTCATCACGAACTCTGCGTTCAATTTCTTTAAAACGCTTTCTGAACTTCTCTATTGTCAGTCCCAATGCTTCTTCCGCATTGATTTTCAGAAAACGACTCAAATTTATAACGGCAAAAAGCAAATCCCCTATTTCCTGCTTGATTTCCGCCGCGTCATTATTTGTTACCGCCTGCTTTGTTTCCAGCAATTCCTCTTCAATCTTGCCTGTAACATCTTCCACCCTGACCCAGTCAAAACCGATTCTTGCCGCCCTGGTCTGGATTCTTTGCGCCTTCTGCAAAGCAGGCAAATGGCGAGGACCCCCATCAACTATTGAATGATTACTCCCAGCTTTTTCTTTCGCTTTTATTTTCTCCCAGTTTTTCAGAACATCCTTGCAATCCGAGACCTTGGCATCACCAAACACATGCGGATGACGTCTAACTATTTTTGCGGCAAGCGAGTCAGCCACATCCATGAAAGTGAACTTTCCCTGCTCACCGGCAATGTGTGACTGAAGAAGAATCTGGAGCAGAACATCGCCGAGCTCTTCCTTGAGTTTTTCCGGATCACCGCATTCAACAGCGTCAATAACTTCGTAGCTTTCTTCTATCAAACAATGCTTCAACGATTCCAGCGTCTGTTCTTTGTCCCAAGGGCATCCATCATTTCCACGCAACCTGCCTACAATGCCGATCAGATGCTGTATACTCGCATCAAGTTCACTCGGGCTTCTGTCTTCAACGCACATTGATACAGTCCTAAGCCTGTTCAGGACAGGGCTTGTTTTCGAAATAAGCAACCTACTTAAGGAGAAACAACTTTAACATATCCTTGATTACGACATCATCAGGTTCTCTTACAACATAATCGACGCCGCTGAAATCCTGGAAATCGGAAAACCTGTTCGGAACGACAACACAGCTCATACCCGCAGCCATTACACCTTTGCACGAAAGGCCGCCGCTGGTAACAGCAATACACCTGCCGCTAGGAATTGCCAGCGTCTTCGCCAGTTTCAGCCACACTTCCGCGCCAGGCGCGCCCAGGCCTCGACCGTAATAAGACACAATCTTATTTTCGTCCAGGGATATTCCCACCTTTTCAGCCAGTTGCAGAGACGTTGCCATATCAAGGCCGCTCACGGCACCCATTTCCATGTTCTCAGCCTGTACAAAGTCCAGCAATTTTCTGAAGAAAGGCCTAACCTTATGATCCTTTTCAAGAATAGCTTTCTTAACCGCTTGTTCTATTTCCGCAATCAGCTTATCTTCCGATACTCTCTTCTTGTCACAAGCCGCCAGTATGGCCGGAATATATTTCTTTGCCGCTACATCAAGGCAATACCTCACGTACATCGCATGAGAAAACGTTATACCTTTACTACCCATTATCCTGTCTAGAACTCCATAGACAACGTCCTGCCCGTCAATAGAAATATTATCCAGCTCAAAAAGAACAGCTTTCTTTGACGGCATAATATTATCTGTCTCCACTTCCGATACTGTTTTAGCGTCCATGCAAAATCCTCCAACCTTTTTTCTAATAGATAATCAATGCAGTGTATTCATACAGCCGCATCACGTCAAGATGTGTATACGGCAACTACCTGCACATAACCTTACGCATAGCCGACGGCAATTCATCAATAACATCACAAGCTGTCATTCCTGCCTGCGAACTGCGTATTGCCGCATAATCGCCCGCCAGGCCATGTATATATACACCGGCACTTGCCGCATCAAAAGGCGATAAACCCTGCGCCAGCATGCCGACAATAGTTCCACCCAGCACATCCCCCATTCCTCCGCTGGCCATACCTGGATTTCCCGTCATATTAATACTTGGCGCACGCCCTTTCTGAGCAATAAGTGTACCTGCTCCTTTTAAGACCACTACAGCGTCCGTGCGTTCAGCCGCATCAACAACCCATTTAACTCTGTCGGCCTGAACATCCGCAACACTACAACCAAACAATCTTGCCATTTCACCGGGATGCGGCGTAATAACAACAGGACATGACGCATTCTTCAGCACATCCATATGACCGGCCAAAACATTCAGAGCGTCCGCATCAAGTATAACAGGAACATTGGCACACTGCAGTAATTCCCTGATAATATTAAAACTGTCTTCGGTCGCTCTCATTCCGGGTCCAACCAGCACCGCGTTGAAATCATTCAGATCATGTTCCATTTCGAGAAGACAATCGGACCGCAATGAGCCGACTTTCGTTTCTGACCCACGATGCACCATTGCCTCCGGAACGATACATGCCACGATAGAAACAATACCGGCGGGAACAAGCGCACTTACGAGACCAGCGCCGGACTTAACCGCCGCTTTAGCCGCCATGGCGACTGCGCCCGAATATCCGGCGGAACCACCTATGATCATGACATGTCCATACGTTCCTTTATGACTGTCCCGCGAACGACGGCTGAATAACACGCGCAAGTCAGCCGCGGTAATCAAGTCCATCTGGCACAAAACGCCTTCTGTCAATGCCTGCGGCAATCCAATATCGACCACTTCAAGATTTCCCACAAAGTCAAGAGCACGCGGTTCCACCAATCCCCGTTTAGGCAAACCCATCGTCACTGTAAGATCAGCCTTTACTGCATTTCCATGCGAATCTCCGTTATCAGCGTCCAATCCAGAGGGCACATCAACGGCCACAACGATATGTCTGTCTCCCAGGCAATTTACATATTTGACAGCCGTCCGGGCGACCCCGCGCGCCGGCCCACTGCTTCCTGTGCCGAGAATACCGTCCACCACAACCCTTGGCGCAGAATAGACACTTCGTGACGCAATAACAGACCATGCTTTATCCTCACTGCGCTCGACAGGGGAGATATCGACTGCTTTCATAAGGTTAAGATGTGCAAGCGCATCTCCCTTTATTTCTGATTCACCGCATATGAGCGAAACTTCTACATTAAAGCCGCGTATTTTCAAATAACGCGCAGCTGCAAATACATCGCCGCCGTTATTTCCTTTGCCGGCAATCATATCTATTATCACATTTGAATAACCAGAAACCCTGACAATCTCTTCTACAACTTCCGCAACTCCACGCCCCGCATTATCCATGAGGGTTTCACCTGATATCCCGAAATCGGATATCGCACGGTTATCCAATTCCCTCATCTGATTGACACTTACAATCTTCATAACACATTATTGTGATTTCTTACTGACACACGCAGGTTAGCCCGTTTATTTCACGAGTTCAAGCCAATCAAGGCTTCTTATCCCACACGCATGCAATTCTTCATGAAACATTGGGGTTAGCCGCATCCCGCAATTAACAAGGCCTGAGCAACAGCATAATTTCTTGTATGAGACAGACTGATCAAGATCTGCCGCACATCTCTGGCGGATGCCATATCACGGGCTTTTCCCTTAAGCCGCACCGATGGCGCTCCGCTCTTCTCATCGCGCACAACTTCAACATCCAGCCAATTGATATTCGGCCCAAACCCGGTACCAAAAGCTTTGGAAACCGCCTCTTTAACCGCGAATCTGCCGGCATAATGCCGACATGGAAAGGCTTTTCTTTCACAATATTTCTGTTCATCCAGAAGAAACAGTCTGTTTTTGAACCTATCCCCCCATTTCTGCAACACTTCAAACATTCTTTCATTCTCAACAATATCAATACCCACTCCCAGCACAACATCGGCACTCATTGCATTCCCCCGTCATAACAAGCCATTCTTTCCAACATCTCCTTGATCGCGTTTTCAAGCCCTGTAAATACCGCGCGGGCAACAATACTGTGTCCTATGTTGAGCGTATCGAGAAAAGGTATTTTCATTATCATCATTATTGTGTCCAGATTAATACCATGACCAGCATTTACCTTCAGCCCTGCCCTATTGGCAAAAACAGCGCTATCAATTAAACGTCTGAGTTCTCGATCACTTTCATCTGTCCTGCTGGAATTGCACAGCGTTCCTGTATGCAATTCGATATAAGGCACACCCAACTCGGCAGCAGCAGCAACCTGACGATTGTCCGGATCAATAAACAGGCTCACAATAATTCCATGCTTCTTCAACAATGCCACCGTCGGCTCAAGTTCTTTTTTATGGGATGCGACATCCAGCCCTCCTTCAGTTGTCAATTCCTCGCGCTTTTCTGGGACCAGGCACACTTCATCAGGGCACAGATCCACGGCAATATCCACTATCTTTGGACTATTGGCCATTTCCAGATTCAATTTGATTTTCAGATTCTCCTTCAGTGCATAGACGTCCTCAGTCTGAATATGACGTCTGTCTTCTCTCAAATGAACCGTTACGCCATGAGCACCAGCGGACTCGCATGATTCGGCTGCCTCCAGCACATCAGGATAAGATGTGCCGCGCACCTGCCGAAGAGTGGCCACATGATCAATATTGACTCCTAGCTTTAGCATTTGGCCATATTATCATCAACTATCTCTATTATTTCCAGAACAATCAACCTGCGCCGGAATTTTGCATGTCTCGGGATCGAGAGCCCTACGGATCTGAGGATGATCCTGGCTGAAACTACACGCTTTTACTGACCAGGAAATAAGATTAGCCTTGCTTTATGCATAGAAAAAGAGTTTTAATGTTCGTTTTCGTCTTCAAAAGATACTAACAGGAATCCAACATTATGACAACGGACAACAAGGAATCCATCGTTAACGAAGAACTGGATCACGTCAAGGAACTCTGGCAGAAACACGGAACACCAGTGGTAACCGGAATTTGCATAGCGCTGGCGGGCATTCTTGTATTTTTTGTCTATCACGGCCGTTCCGCAAGGCACGCTCAGAAAGCCGCCGAAATGTTCAGCTCTTCACGCACAATTCAGGATCTCGAAGATGTTATAATTCAATACCCGGAAGTGCCTTCAACATATCTTACCCGCCTTAAACTCGCCAAGACATACTTTAATTCCGGAAATTATGATATGGCCCTTTATAAATACGCTGAATTCGAACAGAAATTTCCCGACCACCAAATGACGCCTATAGCAAAGCTGGGTAAAATTCATTGCATGGAAGCCAGAGGCGAAATACAGGATGCGGCCCTGGCCTATGAAAACTTCTGTATCGAATACCCCAGCCATTATCTCACAGCACAGTCGATCTTCGGACACGCACGATGCATGGAGCAGCTCGGCAATTACGATGAAGCAAGAGTAATTTATCAGGGCTTTATTGACACGCATCCGGACAGCCAATGGAGCCCAACGGCAAAGGAAGCCCTGAAATACATAAGCAGACAAGTTCGGCAGAAACAGCCCGGTATATTACCGTTGTATCAGACTGAACCGTCGGGATCGTGAGGACATTGCTTCTGTGCATTGTCCTTCTCATCTTTTTCCACTCCTTCCGTACGCCCTTTCTTAAATTCGCTGAGACTTCTGCCAATTGCCCTTGCCAGCTCAGGAAGTTTTTTTGCTCCGAAAAGGAGCAATATCAGGAAGAGAATGATCAGTATTTCCGACATGCCAGGTGTACCGCCGCTGAAAAAAGCAAGACTCATAACATTATCCTTCCATTCCAACAAAGTTTGATAAAAACCTCAGGCAGACCCATTATTTCGTTTTTGCCTGCTTTCATCAAGATATTATCCCCACAGAATATCTTCAGACAATTCCTTTTATCCTGCTGTAAATCGAGCCTGAAAACTCCCCAATTACTGTTCCAGCCCCTCTTTGCTCGTAATTTCTCGAACAACCTTCATTTATTCATATCGCAACTTAACCCTAATGTTAGGGTTAACGATCAACACTCCTTCTTGTTGCTCTTTCAGCTTCCCTTTCGGCTGTTCTTTGCCGCAGAACCTCACGTTTATCTGCCCTGCCTTTCCCCTTGCAAAGTCCCAGCTCTATTTTAACCTTGCCTCTTTTGATATAAGCGCTGAGCGGCACAAGTGTGTTCCCTTTTTGCTCTATTTGCACCTGAATTTTCTTTATTTCATGTCTGTGCAGAAGCAATTGTCTCGTTCTGTCCGGGTCATGATTGAATTTATTACCGTATTCATATGCTCTAATGTTCAGGTGGTAAATCAGGATGTTTCCGTTCTCCACGCGTGCGTATCCGCCGGTCAAGCTTATATGACCTTCTTTCACCGATTTCACTTCGGTTCCGTAAAGCTGTATACCGGCTTCATAACGCTCCAAAACAAAATAATCATGAAGCGCCTTTTTATTAGAGGCACATTTTTTGAATAATTTGTCCGGCGAAGCCGCCATATCACCATCAGTCCGGCCTGCGTGCAACGGAATAAAAATCCGTCTATCCCAGGATTTCTTCGTTCACGGAAGTATCTGCAAAGTTTATTTCCGCTATAAGTTTGCCTTCAACAATTTCACGCATGGCAACATCTACGTTCTCTTCATTTGGTCCCATCCGCTTGACATAGGGCCTGAACCCCGCATTAAGCTGACGCACACGCTTAGAGATCATATTGATCAATACTGGAATGCTGGGAACGACCGACTTAGTCTGTTCAAGTAATTCTATGTTCAAGGTTTCCTCCCTGTCCGTTCGTGAAAGAAAGTGGATGGGGCGCATACTATGCGCCCCATCCATATAAGTCAAACAATTATCTTGTTTACTTTTTTTACATCATTCCGCCCATTCCACCCATTCCGCCCATTCCGCCGCCTGGCGGCATGGCCGGGGATGAGTCTTCTGTAGGCATATCCGTTATCATGCATTCTGTGGTTAAGAGCAGACCCGCGATACTCGCGGCATTCTGCAAGGCAGAACGGGTAACCTTTGCCGGATCAAGCACACCATCCTTGATCAGGTCAGTATACTGTTTTGTGGCAACATTGTACCCATAGGATCCTTTGCCTTTTTTAACTTCCTCAACAACCAAGGCACCTTCCATTCCGGCGTTATTGACAAGTTGACGCAAAGGCATTTCGAGCGCTACTCTTACAATCTGAGCACCCACCTTCTCGTCGCCTTCGAGCTCTATCTTGTCAAGTACCGACTGTGCGCGCAGAAGCGCCACGCCGCCGCCTGCCACAACTCCCTCTTCCACTGCGGCACGCGTCGCGTGAAGCGCATCTTCAACACGAGCTTTCTTTTCCTTCATCTCGGTTTCAGTCGCTGCGCCTACATTTATAACCGCAACACCGCCTGCCAGTTTCGCCAATCGCTCCTGCAGTTTCTCGCGATCATAATCCGAGGTTGTCTCTTCAATCTGACGCTTAATCTGAGCAACCCGTCCTTGTATGTCGGAAGTTTTTCCTGCTCCCTCAACGATTGTAGTATTATCCTTGTCAATGGTAATGCGTTTGGCGCGTCCCAGATCTTCCAGCTTTACGTTCTCAAGCTTTATGCCGAGATCTTCAGTCAGACATGTCCCGCCTGTAAGGATAGCAATATCCTCCATCATTGCTTTTCTGCGATCGCCAAAGCCAGGCGCCTTGACCGCACAGCATTGCAGAGTGCCACGCAAACGGTTGACTACCAGTGTTGCCAAAGCTTCACCTTCGACATCTTCTGCGATTATCAGCAGAGGTTTTCCAACTTTCGCTACGTTCTGTAGAAGCGGAAGCAGATCCTGCAAACTCGAGATTTTTTTCTCGTGAATAAGGACATAACCGTCTTCAATGGAAACTTCCATATTCTCCGCGTTAGTTACGAAATAAGGGGACAGATACCCCTTATCAAACTGCATTCCCTCAACCACATCAAGCGCAGTTTCAATGGTCTGTGACTCTTCAACGGTGATTGTTCCGTCTTTGCCAACCTTATCCATTGCATCAGCGATGATATCGCCAATCATGGTGTCACCATTAGCTGAAATCGTTGCAACTTGCGCGATCTCAACATGTTCCTTAACTTTTTTGCTTTGCTTGGCAATTGCCGCCACGACAGCTTCTATCGCTTTATCAATGCCGCGCTTCAGACTCATCGGGTTGGCGCCTGCTGTTACGTTCTTCAAACCTTCGCGATAAATTGCTTCCGCGAGGATTGTCGCCGTTGTTGTTCCGTCACCAGCCGTATCACTGGTCTTACTTGCAACTTCACGCACCATTTGTGCACCCATATTTTCAAATGGGTCCGGCAATTCGATTTCCTTTGCAACCGTTACGCCGTCCTTTGTTATCGTGGGTGAACCAAAGCTCTTATCAAGAATCACATTCCGCCCACATGGACCCAACGTCGTCTTAACAGCCTTGCTCAGCTTCTCAACACCTGAGAGAATGGCCTGACGTGCATTGGTATCATACTTTAATTGCTTTCCTTTTCCCATAACGCATCGGCTCCTTTCATTTGTTTTTGTCTTTATTCTTCAATTATTCCCAGGATATCTTCCTCGCGAACGATTTGATACTCCTTGTTTCCAATCTTGACTTCTGTTCCGCCGTATTTAGGCATCAGCACCTTGTCGCCCTTCTTGACGTTGAAAGGTATCTTCTTACCTTCATCATCCAGTTTTCCTGTGCCTATAGCTACGACCTTCCCCTCCTGCGGTTTCTCTTTCGCAGTGTCGGGAATAATTATGCCCCCCTTTTTCGCTTCTTTCTCTTCAATCGGTTCTACCAGAACACGATCTCCCAACGGCTTAATGTTCATTCCTTTCTGCCTCCTTTTTCTGTTTACTGTTAATATTACCGTTACTTTTTACTCTTATTATCATCATCGACCATTTCAAAATCAGCGTCTATCACATCCCCTTCATCCTTCTTGCCGGCATCTTTATCTTCATGACCGCCAGAACCCGCTTCCTCCTGTGAACCAGCATTTTCCTGCTCTTTATCTTTACGGTTTTTAGCTTCTGAATACAAATCAGCGGAAACTGCCTGCATCTCGGCATTCAGCGCCTCCATCTTCGCCTTTATTTCTTCTGCATTATCTGACTTAACTGCTTCCTTAAGATCATTAACCGCCGACTCCACTTTAGCTTTCTTGTCAGCCTGTATCTTGTCTCCCTGCTCCTTCATAAGCTTTTCAGTCTGATAGATAGCGTTCTCTCCGGCATTCTTTGCTTCGACAGCTTCACGCCGTTTCTTGTCCTCATCAGCAAACTGATCAGCATCCGACACCATCTTCTTGATTTCCTTTTCATCCAGGCCGCTTGACGCTGTAATTGTAATTTTCTGCTCCTTGCCTGTTCCCAGATCTTTAGCTGAGACATGCAGAATGCCGTTGGCATCAATATCAAACGTGACTTCAATCTGCGGCACTCCGCGCGGAGCGGGGGGTATTCCGTCAAGATGAAAACGGCCTGTTGACCTGTTATCCGCAGCCATTTTCCGCTCACCTTGCAGAACATGTATTTCTACTGTCGGTTGGTTATCAGATGCTGTACTGAACACCTCGCTTTTCTTCGTTGGAATTGTCGTGTTTCTTTCTATAAGCGTAGTGGAAATGCCGCCAAGCGTTTCTATCCCCAGTGACAACGGTGTTACATCGAGCAGTAGAACATCCTTAACTTCTCCCTTTATGATACCTCCTTGTATCGACGCTCCTACAGCAACCACCTCATCCGGATTAACACCTTTATGTGGATCTTTGCTGAACAACGATTTGGCCATTTCCTGAACCTTAGGCATACGGGTCATACCGCCCACCAGAATCACTTCGTCCACAACGGGAACACCGGAATCCTTTATGCATGCCCTGCAGGGACCAACTGTTCTTTCGATCAAATCTTCCGCTAATTGTTCAAGCTTTGAACGCGTCAAGGTAACATTAAGATGCTTTGGTCCAGTCGCATCGGCAGTGATAAAAGGCAGATTAATATCCGTCTGCATGGAGCTTGACAACTCACACTTGGCCTTTTCAGCTGCTTCTTTAAGCCTTTGCAGTGCCATTGTATCCTTGGCAAGATCAATGCCCTGTTCTTTTTTAAAATCGCCTGCAAGCCAATCAATAATCACCTGGTCCATGTCGTCACCGCCCAGATGAGTATCGCCGTTCGTTGCTTTTACTTCAAAAACGCCGTCACCAATATCAAGAATGGATACGTCAAATGTCCCTCCACCCAAATCATAAACGGCTATCTTTTCATCCTTCTTCTTGTCCAACCCATAAGCCAGCGAAGCTGCCGTCGGCTCGTTGATGATACGCAATACTTCCAGACCCGCTATTTTTCCGGCATCTTTAGTTGCCTGGCGTTGACTATCGTTGAAATAAGCTGGAACTGTTATTACCGCTTCCGTAATCTTCTCGCCAAGATACGCTTCCGCGTCTATTTTCATCTTCTGCAGAATCATCGAGGAAATTTCAGGTGGTGAATATGTTTTATCGCCAATTTTTACATGAACATCGTCATTACCAGCTTTCACCACATTGTATGGAACGAGACCTATCTCATGCGCGACTTCATTATACTTGCGTCCCATAAATCGCTTTATTGAAAAAATCGTATTCTCAGGATTCGTTACCGCCTGCCTTTTCGCGGATTGTCCGACCAAACGTTCGCCGTTCTTCGTAAAAGCAACTATCGAAGGCGTTGTACGGGCTCCTTCCGCGTTTGGAATAACTACCGGCTCCCCGCCTTCCATCACTGCCATACACGAATTTGTCGTCCCAAGATCTATTCCCAACACTTTTGACATTTAGAACGCTCCTTTCATCAGCAAAATAAAATAGACCCGGCAAACGCCACGCCTTTGATCTTTAACATAGCAAATACCATGCCAATAACAATTAACCAGACCTCAGCCGTCATAAATACTTCATAATCAACACTATACGTAGAACATATTTCTGCTCCACATTATTTCCAGATTGTGACTGCCTGGCACATGTGCGCGTATTAGCACCCCAAGTGGGTCATCCTGACTCATTCGCATGTATTGAACTGGACACCGGGAGACGCGTTCAATGACCAAATCCAATAACCAAATCCAATGACCAAGTAAGAGAAAGGGAGTTTTCAGACAGGATAACAGGATTAACAAGGATGAAAAGGAGAAGGATGGTTTATGAAATCTGAAATAAAACGATAGTTTTCGTTCCAGATTTCACAAACGGTGTTTCTGATTGGGAGAAAGGGGTTCAATATCCAATAACCAAGTTCAATGTCCAAGTTACAAATGGGAGGGATAGGGATCGCATTGTTTCCCAACTTGGAAATTGGCTGAGTCCATTGCCCCTGTTATCCTGCCTGCCCTGCGTAGCTTATCAGCGAAGCGGGATCAAATTACTCTTCTCCGGGCTCTCGAGGCGGGGACGCACGTCTTCGCAAGGAAGCTTCGACGAGGCAGGCCGGGTGGTAAGTAAAGAATATCCAATGTCCAGTCAGGTTTCTGTGCTTAGCCTGTGCTTGTTCGGCAGATCTTAGCCCTAATGTTTCATGAGTTGCCGTCACGAGAGGTTGGAAGATGCTGGAGACAGGGCGCTTCGAAATGAAATGCCGATGAAGCTGTATAAACATACTGCAAATTGGCGTTTTGTTGAGAGGTGCCGTAGATCCAGTATATTACAACATCGCAGTAGGTCGCTCATGAAACATTAGGGCTAAAATTGCAGGCCCAGGTCGCCCGGACCTGATTTCTTTTTGACTCCAAGCTGTTCGCAGCACAAGTCAGTTACCATTCGCCCTTTTGATGTTCGATTCAGGTATCCTTCCTGAATCAAATAAGGTTCATAGACCTCTTCTATCGTGTCCGCGTCCTCGCCAACGGCTACCGCGAGAGAATTAAGCCCAACAGGTCCACCCCCAAACTTGCGCAGGATAGTATTCAGTATACGTTTATCCATCTCGTCCAGACCATGCTTGTCTATTTCCAGCATTTCGAGAGCCTTGTCGGCTACTGGTTGAGTTATGTGGTCATCAGCTTTGACTTGCGCATAATCACGGGCTCTTCTCAATAAATTGTTCGCAATACGCGGTGTTCCTCTCGAACGTTTCGCGATTTCACGTGCTCCATCTACATCTATGTCCACATTCAATATCCTGGCAGACCTTTTGATTATAGCCTCCAGATCATCCGCGGCATAATAATCCAGACGATTATTCAGCCCAAATCGTGATCTTAAAGGTGATGATATCAATCCACTCCTTGTTGTAGCACCAATCAAAGTGAATCTCTGAAGTTCAAGCCTTACTGATCTTGCGTTCGGCCCTTGATCTATCATGATATCGATAACGAAATCCTCCATTGCCGCATAAAGATACTCCTCCACAGTTTTCTGCATGCGATGAATTTCGTCTATAAAAAGAACGTCTCCCTTTTCCAGACTTGTGAGAAGTCCGGCAAGGTCACCCGGTTTGTCAATAACCGGTCCTGATGTAACCTTTATATTAGATCCCATGACACCAGCCAGAATATAGGCGAGCGTGGTCTTTCCCAATCCAGGCGGCCCTGACAGGAGCGCATGATCAAGCACATCGCCCCGTTTCCTTGCCGCATCAACCGCCAATTCCAAGCGCTCAACAACTTTTTTCTGGCCCACAAAATCCTGGAAAACAGCGGGACGAAGGCTCAACTCGAAATCCCTGTCCGGTTTATTGATAATATCCGTCGCGTGTTGTTTGGCCACGTTCTAAAGTCCTTTCACAATCCATGGTGGAAAACCATATCCTATCCCGACAGTGTTCCCCTGATAATATCTTCCACCGTCATTTCAGTGGCACCTTTTTTACATGAAACATTTGCCACCATTTTACGCGCCGCATCCTGTTTAAAGCCTAAAGCTATAAGCGCCATAACTGCATCGCGCGCTTTTATTTTATCCTCCGCGCCGTTATCTATCCCTGATGTCGCTTCCAGGGCTTCAGCTTCACTTATCTTGTCTCTCAGCTCAATTATAATCCGTTCGGCTGTTTTCCTGCCAATACCGGAAATCGAACTTAATCTTCCCGCATCACCTTCAACAACTGCAGCTTTCAAATCACGAACCGATAACCCGCTCAATGCGCTTAGCGCAAGCTTCGGCCCAATGCCGCTTACGCCAGTCAAAAGAACAAATATCTCCCGCTCTGCTTCAGTCATGAACCCAAACAACTGATGAGCATCTTCTCGAACATAGTCGTATGTCAAAATGCGGCATTCTTCGCCCTGTCCCGGCAATCGATCATAACTGCTCAACGGGATAAACAACTCGTACCCCACCCCTCCAACGTCCAGAACAACGCGTGTGGGCTGTTTTTCAACAATTTTGCCGCATAAGAAAATGATCATCCTGCTCCACTCCTGCCTTCTTACTATGACACAATTCTATCCGCTCACAATACTTAATTCCTGCTGGTCCGCATATTATCGTTCATGATGCCTGTTTTCCAATCCATACAATCTTTTCTTATATTTTCTTTTGCGCAATTGCTTCACACGCCGTCCTGTTATGCAAATGACATATTGCTACCGCCAGAGCATCAGCCGCGTCTTCCGGCGGCAATTTATCAAGACCGAGCAGGGCGGCAACCATTTTGCGCATCTGCTCTTTCCCTGCTGATCCATTACCCACTACTGCCTGTTTGATTTTTCTTGGTGCGTATTCGTACACGGGTAATCCCGAGCACGCGCACGCGGCAATTACCGCGCCTCTCGCCTCGCCTAAAATCAAGGCTGTTTTTATATTCTTATTCAGAAAAACACCCTCAACCGCCGCAGCATCAGGCTGAAAACGGCTGATCCACTTGCCAATTTCCCTGCTCAGATGGGCCAGACATTCAGTTAGCAAGGCGCCGGCGGATACACGCAGTATTCCATATTCAACAGCTTTCATACTGTTCCCTTGCATCTCAACCACGCCAACACCGGTAGAACGCAGAGATGTATCTATACCTATAATCCGCATCAGGCCGCCTTTTTTACTGCAATACCGTGACAGAATTCATCCTGTTTCAAAATCAATTTATTTCGTCAGCTCCGCAAGCAAATCATCAGGTACGTCCATATTAGTATAAACATTTTGCACATCCTCATTTTCTTCCAACTCAGAAATGAATCTGAATATTGATGATGCGGCAGTTTTATCCATTACTGGAACAATCGTCATGGGCACTTGCGATATTTCTGCTTCCAACGTAGCTATGCCGGCCTTTACCAACGCGTCAACAACGCCAGCAAAGTCCTGAGGCTCAGTTAATATCTCATATTGCCCTTCCTCTTGCCCCATGTCCTGAGCGCCAGCTTCCAGTACTATCTCAAGCAGTTTGTCCTCATCAATCGTGGATGCATCAACAAGTATCTGACCTTTTCTTTCAAATCCTCTGGAAACCGAGCCTTGACTCGCAAAACCAGATCCATGCTTGGAAAAAATGTGCCTGATTTCAGAAGCTGCTCTATTCTTGTTATCTGTTAACACCTTTACAATCAATGCCACGCCGCCTGACGCGTAACCTTCATAAACAGCTTCTTCATATGCAGATCCTTCAATCTCGCCGGCACCTTTTTTTATGGCTCTTTCAATATTATCAGCCGGCATATTGACGCTCCTTGCCTTCTGAACTACTGTGCCGAGAGCCGGATTCTTATCAATGTCACTGCCGCCAGCTCGGGCTGCCACCATCAGCTCCTTGCTTATCTTGCTGAAAATCCTTCCGCGTCTGGCATCCGCGGCGCCCTTCTTGTGTTTTATTGTAGACCATTTGTTGTGACCACTCATTTTTTTACATGCTCCTATTAAGTTATCTTATCAACAAACCAAGCTGTTTATTCAGATTGTACCATGGATGACATCTCGAATCCTATCAAATCTCTCGACGTATATCCTCCGAAATCCTGCATCCAGCCCTGGTTTAAACCTATTTCCTCAACGGCAACCCGTATCTCCTCATATTCTTCTCTATTTACAGTCCGATTCCAGCCTGGCATTTTACTCGCCTTATAGGCAGGCGTATATTGACTCATAACGCTCACCGCCATATCCGGGCCAAACGTTTCTGCAAGCCATTGCAGGTTATCCATAACCTCGCGTGTACGACCCGGCAATATAAGCAACCTGCAGATAACACCACAAACGGCTATACCGTCACTGTCCAGTCTGAGCGGACCAGTCTGCCGCCACATTTCTTCCACAGCCTTTCTGGCAATACCGACATAACCGGCAACACCCGACCCTTCCTGGGCCGATTCATCCCGGGAGTATCTGAGATCAACCAGGTAAATATCGGCCAACCCTTGATTCTCAGCCAGGATACGGTCTCTTTCGAACCCACTCGTATTATACACAACAGGAATAGAAACGCCATCATGTTTCAGGACTTCCAGCGCCTCTCGTATCATCGGCAGCCACGGTGTCGGACTAACCAGATTCCAGTTATGACAGCCCTTTTCAGCCAATGATCGAAATATTTCTGTCAACTTGAGAATACTGCATGATTCTCCCTTTCCCTCCTGACTCCATGGAAAATTTTGACAATACACACATTTCAAGGTGCAACGGCTGAAGAACACAGTTCCCGATCCATTCTGACCAGATATGGGCGGCTCCTCGCCATAGTGCGGCGCATACCTGAAGATCTCGACGGAACTTCCAGCCCCGCAATAGCCCAATTTATCTTCAAGCCTGTCAACTCCGCACCGCCTCGGACACAATTCGCAATGTGATATGATCGATTTATGCAACTTCCTGTTCCATGTGCCTGACATTGTGACCAGAAACCAAAATCGACACGTTGTTTCTTTCGTGTAACCAAACAACTGCTCGCATCACAGCGCAAGGATTGGCTTATTATTCCTCTTCCGCTTCTTTTCCCTTTTGTGCGGCCGCTATTATTTTCTGAGCAATATTCGAAGGAACAATTTCGTATCTACTGAATTCCATTTCGAAAGTACCTTGTCCCGCGGTCATACTGCGCAATTCCGCGGCATAACGAAACAGCTCCGACTTCGGCACATCCGCGCTAACCACCTGCATTCCATCCTCAATCGACATGCCGAGTATCCTGCCGCGCTTATGATTCAAATCACCATTGATATCGCCCATATATTGTTCCGGTACTATAACCTTAACGGTCATTATGGGCTCCAAAAGAACAGGCTTAGCATTCAGCATACCTTCCTTGAATGCGCGTGAACCAGCGATCTTGAATGCTATTTCTGATGAATCCACATCATGAAACGACCCATCGTATACTGATGCTTTCACGTTCATAACCGGATACCCTGCAAGCGCGCCGGAAGTCATACCTTCAACCAGACCCTTTTGAATTGCCGGAACAAAACTACCAGGGATCGAGCCGCCGACAAGCTCATTAACAAACCAATCTTCATCGCTTTCGCGTTTCGGCTCTACACGCAGATATACCTCGCCATATTGTCCGCGGCCACCTGATTGTTTTTTATGCTTGTAATGTCCCTCGCCCCGAGTTGTAACCGTCTCCCTGTAAGGGATCTTCGGAGTATCCAGGACTACCTCAACATTACTTCGGCTTTTCATCAGGCCTACAGCAACGTCTATGTGAACATCTCCCATGCCGCCAAGAATCATTTCCTTCGTTTCCGTATTACGCTCTACTCTGAGCGTGTGGTCCTCAGAAGAGACTCTTCCAAGCGCAATACCGATCTTGTCTTCATCAGCCTGAGTTTTCGCCTTTATTGACTGGAACACCACCGGACCAGGAAACGCGATCGGCTTACATACTGTGTTTTTACCCATCGCACATAACGTATCGCCCATGGTCGTTACCTTCAGTTTGGGTAACGCAATTATGTCGCCAGCCGAAGCTTCCGTCAGTTGCGTCTGCGTTTTACCGTTAACCAGAAGGATGGAACCTATCCTTTCCTTTTCGCCTTTAACGCTGTTGAAAACTTCCGATTCACTTTTAAGCGTCCCGCCCAGCACGCGCAAAAATACCAATTGCCCTATAAACGGATCGTTTACGGTACGCCATACATGGCCAACAAATGGATCATTCTTGCCCGTGGCGATCTTGCCGCCTTCTGCGTCAACCGGTTGAACATCTCCCGGAGATGGAAACAGCCGCCCTATTCCGTCAGCCAGTTCGGAAACACCAATATCTTTCAAGGGCATGCACGCGAAAACAGGCACAAAAGAGCCACTGACTAACGCTATCCTTAATCCGTTCACCATTTCATCTGCGGTCAGTTCGGAGCCACCAAGGAATTTCTCGATTAATGAATCATCGGTTTCAGCCGCCAGTTCCATCAGTTTGTTTCTTGCTTCGTCAACCTGTTTCTCCATGCCTGAAGGTGCCTTGCCACCGGCAAGTACGTCAAAAACACCTTTACCGTCAGGTAACGGCAATACAACGGGAACACACGCTGAACCGAAATGTGACTGTATATTTTCAAGCACCTTCTGATAATCGGTATTATCGCGATCAAGCCCATTAACGACTATGCCACGCGCTAATTCATTGTTTTTACACAATCTCCACGCGCGATGCGTGCCCACTTGAATACCAGCCGCAGCATCTATCGCAATCAACACAGCTTCAGTAGAACGGCTTGCCGCGACAATCTGACCGTAAAAATCCACGTAGCCAGGGGTATCGGTAAAGACCAACTGCAGATTCTTCCCGCCAGCCTTATAAATACCACCAAACGGCTTGGAAAATATGGTCGTTTTGCGATCTTTCTCCTGCTCTGTATAGTCACCCATGCTTGATCCGGAATCAACCGAACCTAAACGGTCGTTCAAACCAAGCTTGAAAAGCAGTGCGTCGGTCAAGGTTGTTTTGCCACTCCCTGTATGTCCCATAATGGCGAAATTTCTAACATCAGAAATGGAAATACTATTCATAACCACATATTCCTTTGCTCTTTCCTGTTAACGCATAAAGTCAGCAGTATTACACAGAAGCACAGCTCACGCAAGAGAGAGATTGTCGTATTTTTCTTGAAACCAACCTGAATATTGCGCGAGTTCAGCCAAAAAAGGCAAGGCCACGGCAATTGGGCAATGGAATATTTAGCACGGAGAAGATAGAAAAGGGCTTCAATTTCCAATAACCAATATTCAAATCCAATTGCCAAGTGAGGAGACCCGGCGTCGTCTCCACCAAAGGCGGGACTATGCCGGGACAATGGGAGAAGGTTGTCTCGGAGGTTTGCTCACAGACAACAACGTTACATCAAATCAGGTATTGCGAAGCAATATTGGATTTGATGTACCCCTCGGGCACTCGAGGCGGGGACGCCGGGTGGTTAAAGTGCTTTGTAATTATATTACTTACCCAACATTCTTGCTGGTTTTTATGCAGCATCCGGGTTAGGCACATAGTCGCCCCGGCAACGCTTGAGATAATTCAGGCCCGCGACCTGTCCTGTCATTTCCAGTTCTCCCCTCATAACAGGATCATGCCAGCCTTCAATATCTATTGAGCCGCAAAACTTTGCAAGGCGCAGTTCGGATATGATAGCAGTCCAGTCACTGTCACCAAAACCGGGTGTGCGATGATATGCGAACGACGGAACAGCCTGAACTTTGCCGGGTAAAGCTATATCACCATGCATGGATGAATGCACTCCGTACTCACGCACAACATCCCAGTAAACAGTGGCATCCTTTCCATGAATATGAAACATCTTATGAGCCCACTTGCGCAGCTGCGGCATAGGATCAATAAGACTGACCATCTGGTGACAAGGTTCCCATTCAAGCCCCAAATTGTCGTTGGGCACAGCATCAAACATCATTTCCCATGCCGTCGGATTATGCGCTATATTCCAGTCCCCGTTCTGCCATGTTCCGCCCATATCGCAGTTTTCGAACGCTATTCGAACACCTTTATCCGCCGCTCGTTTTGCCAATGGGCCCCAGACTTCCTTGAAACGGTTAATACATTCATGGATCGGCTTGTCCCTCAACCGGCCGGTAAATCCGGCGACAATATCACAGCCGAAC
>JAQBFJ010000129.1:0-3579 GCA_032123435.1 Verrucomicrobiota bacterium | reverse complement strand
GGCATAACTCATTATTATACCAACTACGCCTGCTCGCCTAACACTTTTTCTCTAAAACAACGAAATCATCTCTTTCATTTCGAGATGGCTACGGGTCAGCCCTTAAGAATTAAAAATCTTTACATTTTTTATTAAGCAATTTTTCTATCTTTATAACTTTATCTGTAATGTTCCTATTTTTCAACATGTTCTATCTGGCAGGCAGAACGTTCACATTGACGGTTCGTCTGGAGACGCGCAGGGCGCGGATTCAGACGATACCTGTCGAATGTTTTGTTGTGTGCCGGGCAAGCTCGGCTGTTTGCGGGTGCGCTCAGCGATGGGGCTCCCTATCCCTATCTGCTTTCCAGATCAACTACTTATTGAAAAAGTAAGAGGCAGCGTAGGTCAGCACCATAACTGCAACATAACCATACTCTACGCGTTGTTGCCTCCCGTGTTCTTCTCGCGAACGAGTAATGTCGAGAACTGCCTGTCGGAGAAGAAAAGTGTAGAGCACAAAATACAAGAAGGGGATCACGTGTACGTGAATCGGGTAATCACTGACATTCTTTCCGAATAACGACAATATCCAGCCGATCTGCGTATAGGTACCGATCAGACCAAGGACTGCATTGATGAACATCCATTTTACTTCGTCACGTCCGAACATAGTGAGGTAAAAGACGGTGTAAACAAGAATGGCAAAGCCACCGTGCAAGTATAGAAAGGTTACATCAGGACGACTGTCGGCATAAGCCATTAGAAAACCAGATCCGCCAAACATCAGCATGTGGACTAAGAAAAATGGATAAACTGAGTACCACGGAATCTCATCGCCCTTGCGATATTGCCGGCCGTTGATTGTCATGCTTCCTTGAAGCTTCATAATATACTCTTATGAACGTTACTCCTGAGGCGCGTCCTTTTGGCTGTCGCCTCCAGGAGATTGTTCGACTTTCTTCTTTTCCATTTCCTCTCGACGTCTCCTAAGTCTTTCGGCATATGACATTGGCTTCTTTTCCTCTTTCGGAAAGACAATATGCACTGATCCATTTTCCGCATTGATCCACGTGATGCTTGTTGTTTGGGCAAACGCTACACGGTGAACCTGCCAGACCCGATCGCCCTTCTTTCCGAAGGGCGCAAAATCCGCTCCGAGGGTGAAAGAAAGCTTAGCGACGACCGACACTGTTGATGAAAGGCCATAGTTGGGATCGGCCATGATTTTATTAAGAATAATACCTTCGGCATCCTTGGCTGTCGCAACCTTGGCCGACGACATGTCCGGCAGTGGCTTGAGTTCATTTGCATGTGCCGACAGCACCACAATAAATACGGTCATCAATATCATCATTCTTTTCATATTATCTCCTAGGATGCGTTCACTACGTGATTCTTGGTCTGCCCACCAGATTCTTCCGCGCGGATCCGCCTGACACTTCTGAACGCCAAGAATGCGAATGCCCAGCATACCGACCCTACGCCAGCTGATCGAAAGATCTGTAGCGCGCCACCCTCAATTGTGAGGTACGAGATCGCGATTGCGACGGCGATTGCGACGGCCGCTCCACTGAACCAGGCGCGCGTCTCGGTCGGAGTGAACTTCTGGTCTGGTCGCCGTGGGCGTAACGGGAACTTGCTGCGAGTGCACCATACCAAAAGGAGTATGAATACAAGGGGGGCCAGAGGGCCGCCGTAACCAGCGACGAGAAGGATGGCAAGAGTCAACAGTAGGCTATAATACGCCAACACCCTCAAGACTTCGGGTGCTTTGCTCCTGTCGTCCTTTGCCACTTTCTTTCCTCCCATCCTAACGTTGCCTTCACTTTCGGCGCGTTTATGCGGTCGCCTCAATGGCTTTGTTGGCCTCTGATTACTTTGAGGCAAGTCTACAGAAAAGGGCCTCCAGAACGCCAGCTTTGTGATTGTCTCGATTCCAAATGAATAGCTCATAGCTTTCATCATTTGGGACACGGTTCAGCCACAGGAATAGGTCAATGTTGGCTCGGTCGGCTTGAGCGGAAGCGCGAGCTCTTTCGGGGGCAGTTGTCATTACAAAATCACCAAGATTCCAGAAAGAGTCGGAAAATAGTTCCATCAAATCCTTCTCATTGGACATTTCGTACCTGTTAACGAACACGAGTGCATTGGGATATTTATGGTCAGGATTCACAGGCTTGAATTGCTTGACCGCACGGTGGATATGCTTGGCAAGACGAAATGCCAAAGTGGCATTGTCATTCTTCGATTGGGCCGCAACACACCGATCTTCATCGATCTCAACAAAATGATCCTCCAGGGGATCGGCATCAGTTGTCTCCTTGACCTCACAAAAGAACTGAAAGTCGCCGCCGGTGAACACGCGGAAATCAGGTGTTTTCATGTCGCTTCGCATTTCATCCTTGGAGAAGGTCTTTGCCTGCAAGCCATAGGTGGCGAGAAAGTGTGCAGTTTCTTGTTCCGAAGTTGTCATCCTTATCTCCCTTTTTTTCTCATGGCACCGTTACTACCCCCGAGAAGTCAGCCCTCAGTTACTTCTGTGATAACAGCATTGACTTCTTTAAGAAGAAGTTTTCCGGGTGGTATGTGTCTGGAACCATCGCTTTGGGGCAACCTTTCAGCGAACTTCTTGATTTGCTCCAGTTTTGGCGTTTTCATACCTCTTTCATAAACTATTGATCGCAGGGATTTAGTGATCTCTCGTCTCAATTCTTCAGAAGTATCTTTATCTTTTGCCAAAGTCAGTGTTAAAGCAATGAATGTTGCAACTTTCTTGTCTTGTATTCGACAGGCATCTGTATCCGAGACCCTTACTTTGGCGCGACATGATTTTCTGTCGTCCGGGGATCCATTCACTGCGATATAGTATCCATCCACAAGCATATCCGCATACACTCGACACGCCTCACAGCGCAAAGTTAAAGGAGCATCAGAATCAGATAATATACCAGAACAAGTTTTGATCATGGATTCGAAATCTATTTCTTGTTCATTAATAAACCGCTCCCTGCCTGACGCATACCGCAATGCCAGTTGTCTCCAATGTACAGAAGCTGATTTTGCACTGGCACAGTTTAATAGATCGGCAAATGAAAGCCCTTTTGTCTTTATTTCGTTTAACGCTATTCCGATAAACCAACCTTCACCGCTTATTTCGCCACGATCAACTAAACCCCCATACTCGTTGCACAAGTTAAGCACCTCTTCCTTGGAAAGTGATTGCAAGAGTGTCATGACAGGCTCTTCCTCGTCCGACTCCATGCGATGGAGCAGATTTGTAAATAAGGCAGATTGTTCCGCAAACACAAGGCTGGAAACGCCCAATAGAAATGCCAGGAACAGGAATAGTATTTGTCTCGTTATAGTTTTCATATCCCTTATTTGTGGTTTGACCCCAATCAGCTGGCCATGATCATAAAGTCTTTCATCTCATTCATCCAACTCATTATTATACCAACTACGCCTGCTCACCTAACACTTTTTCTCTAAAACAACGAAATCCCTTATTTTGCTATTTTGGGGGCTGGGCATTCAGTTCCTCTCTTGCCGTCGCCTCTAATGGGTGACCCCGTTTACGTTCGTTTCTGTGCCGTTTCT
>JAQBFJ010000128.1:0-2891 GCA_032123435.1 Verrucomicrobiota bacterium | reverse complement strand
TCAGCAGGAGCAGGCTCGTGATTGTAAACAGGCTTTTCATAATGCTTTTGTCGAACGTCTGCCTTCATCATTTTCTGAAATCGCGCGCGATTTCAGAAATATGATGGAAGGCTTTGTTAGCGAAGCTCCTTCTTCTTGTTTCGTGAGTAGTCGATAAACAGTCCTGCGAGCAGGAGTGTTCCTGCAATTCCACAGGTCTGTCTGATCCAATGGGTTCTTTCCATAAAGCGGATGGTGCTACCGACCTGCTCTTGCGCGGCTGAGTCAGAAACGACCGACCAGGCCATGCTTGCGAATGGGATAAGCATGCCACCAACGGGAATGACGACAGCGAGAATGATCCCAGCAACCAGGATTCGTTTCCGATATCTTTCCTTTATCATCATTTCGCTAACGTGTTTCTAACCCTTTTCAGGAAGTTTTATTGAAATTCCTGAAATAGGGTTCAGATTTGTGTTGGCCTTTCTATTTTTGCATCACATTCTCAGGATCGGCTGACTCTACAACGACGGCTTTGCCTTCCGGATCAACAGAGCCGACAGTGACAGACTTTCTTTTCAACTTGGGTCCGAAGTACCGAACTTCCTTTGATATGGCTGGGGTCTTGCTCCCTTTGGGAGAAAGACTCCAGTCCATTTGATACAAAAGTCGGTTCTTGCGTGGCCATCGGATATCGTACTCCACGGTTGCCGTACCAGAGCGGTTTGCACCGGAGGATTGATTGCTCCGCAATTCCAACAGGATGACACCTTCACCTTGAACCCACAGACCATGAAGCTGGAGGCGCTTCCCGTTACCGAGAGCAATCAATCCAGGAAGCTTCTCGGAACCTTCTCCAAAGTGCTTTGGGTCCAGTGTGGGCGCTTTGCTATGTAGAAGCACCATGTGAAACCAGTTGGGGTGCCGAGACGCTGTTAGCGGCACAAGGACCAGTTGCCCTGTGGTGGAATTTGTGACCACGACGTCGATCTTCATGATATCGCTTGAGTGTTTTGCCCCTGCCTCAAACTGGATTGCGGGCAACTGAATGACGTAGTGCCCCGGTGCAAGGTCTGGGACTTGCGCGTTGCATATCCATGGGGCGACAAGAGCCAGAATGACGATAAGTTTCTTCATATTTCTCCTAGGCCAACGTTGACGCTGAGGATTCGGCGCGCTAGCGCCGATATCCTCCGGCGTCTTGTTCGGGGCTCCTCTTGCGTTTGGTCAACTCCTCAATCTGGGACAGAAGCGTGCTTACCTGTTCGGGGAGGTTGTCTCGGTCGTATCTCCGTGTCTCCCATCCGCTATCTCGCCCGTAGGACACCAGAATGAGTCGGCTGGTGGGTGTCGCTTCAATCGAAGGCGGCAAGGTTCCCAGTATCTGCGCCAGAGCGGCCATGTCCTGATCTGACAGTTGGCGCCGGAAGTCGCCTTGAACAGCAATCAGACTTTCCCGCCAAAAGCGACACTGTCCGTTCGTTCCGACCATCCAGCGTTGAGTGTTGTTGTCGCCTGTGAATGTCGTCACAAGCAAGGCAAGGGGTACGTCCCCCGATTTCGTTCGCCACACCGAATTGGAGTGGCTGGCGATGGTGCCGTTCCAGAAGGCTGTGCGCCCATCCATTTGCGCAAAGACCGTGGTCGCCGCCATCGGCAGCAGGAACGCCGCGATCTGTATCGTTCTCTTCATCTTCTCTGTCCCCGAACGTGTTGCTAACCCGATAAAAAAGCGCAGCTTTTTTAGTCGGTGTTTAGCAAATTGTTAGGATTATCTTATTCCAATACATCAAAAGTCTGGTCTAATTGAAGCATTGTTTTTTTTACTTTGTCATTCACGATAGCCTGAATTTTATATGTACCAGCTTGTTCATTATTTCGAATTATTATACCCAAATAGAATACACTTAATCCCAGAATATCCTTTTGGGGAGGTGGTTTATTTATCCAACATTCTTGTTCCTTGGCTTCTCCATAAATTGTTCCATCGGGATTTATAATCTTCATGTCACATGAAATATTACAGAGATTAGCTTTATTTGCTCCTGGATTGGAAAAAATTATAATTGCGTATATTTCCTTATCCTTCTTTGTAATGTTTATCGGATTTAGAATAACTCCTTTTGAAGGTTTACCCCAGCGTTTAAAAAAATCTAAATCATCAATTAACCAAAGTTGTGCTTTAAAACCATTAAGTGTTTTAACATTAATTTTTGGTTCTTTTGAAGGCTTCCCGTCTGCAAGGAATTCTGCATGTGCGTGAGTAGAATATATAGCAATAAAAAGAATTGATTGTAATATTAAGAGGCTAATAGTTTTTGTTTTATTTATCATACATATCCTAACGATCGCAGTCACGCTTCGGCGGCCACCGCCGATAGCGTGCACTGCTTGGTTCGATTCCCTCTCATGCTCTTCCGAAGAACGCTGCCGCGAAACAACCCGCCAGAACTATGCCAACCGCATAGACCAGCATTGGCCAGACAGGCGCCTCGCGGCCGCGCAGTAGCCTACAGTACTTCACAGGGACGTCCACCATGAAGACGATCTTCCCTCCCATGAACGGAACGCCGCTCTTCTTGAGGCAGTCAGCCATGTAGAACAAGCTCGGGGCAAGAAGCAACGGGCCGGTGAGGAGGAATCCTGCAACTGCATACGTATTATTCATTTTCCGAATCGAACGTTTGGCCTCTCCGTTTGCGAACCCGCCGCGGGTGAGCAATACGAGAGCAGGCCGTTGTTGGCACTATTTCTGTTTGGCTATCCGGTTTGAATACCGTCGTAGTCCGGGTCGTGCCATGATGGTTTGTACTCACCACATGAGGGACACCACAGTCTGAATGGCCCTATAGGTCTGCCCGGCATTCCACATTCAGAGCATTTCGGATGGGATGGGTCACGTACACTGTCGT
>JAQBFJ010000127.1:0-4784 GCA_032123435.1 Verrucomicrobiota bacterium | reverse complement strand
TCTATGGAGCAGTGAATCGGACGATGGAATGTATGACGCCATTAATAAGGGTTTATTAAAAGCCAAAGGGGATATTCTAGCCTATCTGAACTGTGATGAGCAGTATTTGCCCGGCACTCTTAAGGCTGTGCTGGATTTTTTCCAGGCTAATCCATGCGTGGAAGTACTGTTTGGCGATGTTGTTGTTGTCAATGACCGAGGCGAATATGTATGTTCGCGTGAAGTTCTTCTGCCGGAAATAAAGCATACTGTCATTTCACATTTAAACACTATGAGCTGTGCGATGTTTTTCAGGAGATCACTGATTGAACGTAATCTCATGTTTGATCCCGCTTACAAAAACATTGGTGATACGGAATGGATCGCACGATTGCTTGATAACAACATAATCATGGCTGGAATTTCCAGATTCTTGAGTGCTTTTACTGAAACCGGCGTTAACTGGGGGATGGACAGAAGTTTTGTTCGAACCGAAATGGAACAATTGATGAAACGATATCCGCGCTGGTGGCAGATTTTCGGATTCTTTTGGACAGCAAGGCATAGATGGCTCCGGTTTCGAGCGGGAATGTATAGTCCAGGGAACTTCTCTTATTCAATTTATACAAAGGATAATAAGAATGATCGTACGAAATTTGTTGTAGATCAGCCGGTCTTTCTCTGGAAATCCAGACTGCGATTGTTTAAATAGAAAAATGACACAGCTTTGATGGAAGAAAGCAATGAGTGAACCTTACGATTTCAATTACGGTATTTTAAAGTGTTCAACCCACTCGAAAGCGCAACTTATACTGGAAATAAAAACGCTTCTGGCCGACAAGAACATCCGGCCCAGAATCATAAATTGCGTAAATGCCCATATTTACAACATGGCGGCAATAGATCCGTGTCTGCGCGAGAAACTCAACGCATCCAGAATAATCGCCGCTGACGGTATGTCAATAGTTTGGACAGCCCGCCTGTTTGGAGGAAAAATTCCTGAACGATGCAATATGACAGAAGCTTTTCGCATTTTTCTTGCCGAGCCGAACATGCCTGAAACAAAGGCGGTTCTGTTCGGCGGCAAAGATAATGAAGTGCAAATCGCGGCGGATGCGATCACAAACTCTTCCAGTCATTGTCGCGTGATACGGGCAGTATCCGGCTATCTTGACGATGACTGTTATACTGATATTTTGGAGGAATTGCAGGATGTTGATCTGATTCTGATAGGAATGGGGACGCCAAAATCTGAACAGATCGCGGATCTGGCTTCGCGTATGTGTCCGCAGGCCGTCACATGGCATATAGGTGGTGGAACCATATTGTTTTACGCTGGTGTCGTGCGGGAAGCACCGACATGGCTTCGTGTTGCCGGGCTTCAGTGGTTGCATCGGTTGTGCCTGGAGCCCAGGCGGATGTGGAAGCGTTATCTTATAGGAAATCTTAAATTCATTTATTTAATAACCAAAGAGCTTTTGCGAGGCTGAATTCATGAAGCAGATATCACAGCGATTGATAAACGTGGAATACAAACGCCGTGTCGCGGCATTTATATTGTCGATACCGGCTTTGTTTCTTCGTATAGCCAGATATCTTTCAAGTTCCAGTGCGACTGATGCAGAATGCCGTGATGTTCTGGTGTTTGAACCATTCGCAATGGGAGACGTGATCTCTATGGAGCCGTTGCTCAGAGTATTGAGCAGGGAAGGATTCAAGGTGCATGTCTGCGCCAAAACAATATGGCGCGAGTTGATCCGAAAGGAATATGTAACAACATGGGTTGAATCACAAATCCCATGGTCAGATTATAGTTTTTCCCGTAAATACGATCTGCGCCGTTATTTCGGCAGAGATTTCAAGGCGTTTTTCAGGAGTCTGAAAACTGTTGCGCGCGGCAGTATAGGAATTGATACACGTGGTGATATCAGAAGTGTATGTTTTCTTTATCTTGCCGGTTGTGCACGGGTATATTCTTTATCACATTATCTGGGCTCGAACTTAAAAGTGCCGGCTTATACGGCGCGGATTATTGAAGCCAGGCAGGATCTGTGCCGTTGGCGGATGAATCTTCATTTTGCACATCCTTTTAACATATCAGTATCGCCGGACGAATCTGGCCCATCCGTTAATCATCTTCTGAGCAAAAAAACGTCTACACTAACAGATCGTGTGGTGCTTATACCTGTTTCGCCGGTTTTACGTCGATGCTGGCCGGCAGACAAATGGCAATTGTTGTGTAAATCCATTTCTGAACTTGGCTTGACGCCTGCCGGTCTATGCGGGCCCGGTCAATTAAATAAGGCACAGGAATTCCTGGGAAAAATACCAGTGACGGAATGTGGATCCATTATGGACTGGATAAAGTGTCTCAATGAATGCAGGGCTGTGGTCAGCGTGAGCACTGGCCCGATGCATTTGGCTGATGCAATGGGCAAACCAATAGTTGTTGTGGATGGCAGCAGTAAACTGCCGCTCTGGTCGCCATCGGGAAAAAATACATATGTAATTCATCATCAAGACAAGTTAGAATGCGCTCCATGTCATCATATTGATTCGTTTTGTCCAAATAATAATGAATGCATGAATTTGATTACAATAGATGAAGTATTGAAAGCTTTGCGAACAATAATGGGTGTATCTTAATGAAAAATGACTGTGCATCTGAAATAAACCGTATGGCTGACGGTGGGCCGGTATTGTTTCGATCAAGGCCCGGAATATCGGGGTGGGGCATATTGGGCCTTCTTGCCATATTGATACCAATGGTAATACTTTTCGGATTCATGGGGAACACGCATGATCCCGGCACATATGGCCCTTCTATTATTTCGTGGCTTATCAAGCAATGGCTGGATCCTGGTTCCGACAGCGGGCATGGCTGGCTCGTACCGACCTTCAGTATTTGGCTCATATGGAAAAAACGTCATGAATTCAAAATGACGGAAACATACATTGATTGGCGCGGGCTGTTGGTGGTATTTATTTCGCTTTTGTTATATTGGGCTGGATTCAGGTCTCAACAGCCTCGTCTTGGCCTGTTGGCATTGATAGGCGTTTTATGGGGAACACCTTTTTTCCTGTGGGGAAAAAAGACAGCGGGCCTGACATTCTTTCCATGCGTATTTCTCCTTTTTGGGATTCCAATGGGGTTCTTATCGGCATTTACTTTCACGTTCAGGCTTTTTTCATGTGTTGTTTCAGCCGCATTGCTTAACGGGCTTGGGATAAGCTGTGTACGTATTGGCACCGCGATCTTATCCACCGGTATTGACGGATTTCAATTTGATGTCGCGGATCCATGCAGTGGGTTAAGGTCAGTCATTGCGTTATGCGCCTTAACTGCTGGATACGCTTATATTTCTCAAAAGACTGTATGGAAAAAATGGCTCTTGTTTCTTCTGGCTATACCACTGGCTATTACTGGTAATGTTGTAAGAATAATAACGATAGGGATAGTAGCTGAAACAATAAACAAAGATGCGGCAATGACTATTTATCATGATTACTCGGGGTACATAATATTTGCCAGTGCCGTAGTTTTAATGATGTCAATAGGAACAATATTACAGAAAGACTTAAGGAGCTCTGTCAGGGAATGGGCAATAAGCAGACAAAAGCATCATTGATTCCGGCGGTCATGTTCATCACAGCCATTGTAATCGTGCAGATGAGTGATATACCGCCTGCTGATTCGGAATCGCCGGTAAGCTCCGGTTTGCCGGAAACGTTCGGAGGCTGGAGGGGTGAAAACATCTTTTTCTGTCAAAACGGAGAATGCATGAAATCCTTTCACGCGGACGAAACTGGAGGCAAGACAGTTTGTCCGTCCTGCGGCGGAACATTCGCGACCATATCGCTTCAGGAGAAAAATAATCTACCGGCTGGTACTGTTATTTTAAAAAAGCGTTACAAGAATTCTGTGAATGAAGAATTCTTTGTATCTGTTGTGATATCAAGCAGCAGCAGGTCGAGCATACACCGTCCGCAGTGGTGTCTGCCCGGACAGGGCTATCGGATAGGGGATGGAAACAGGGTCACAATACCGATAAAAGGGCGCGATCCGCTTCTTGTGATGCTGCTTGACGTTACAAGGATGGAGCCGGCTGGCAATCGCAAGGGTGCCTATGCTTACGCATATTGGTTTGTTTCGAAAAGACACGAGACTTCATATCATTTCATTCGTATATTTTGGATGGCTCTTGATAATATTTTTCGCGGCATCTCACAGCGTTGGGCGTATGTTTCGATCATGACGACATCGGATGGTCGAACAAACGAACACGAAGCAAGAATGGCTTCTTTCATAGCTGAGTTCTATCCTTTGATAAGTTTGGAAAGAGATTTGCCGTAAATGGACAGCGAATAAAAAGATGTTCACCACCCGGCGTCCCCGCCTCGAGGGCCCGGAGAAGATCCTTCTCCGAGCTACGCAGGGCAAGCAAAGACCGAGGTTCCATCAAATCCCGTATTGCATACGCAATCCATGATTTGATGCAACGTTGTTGTCAGGGAGAAAAACTCCGAGATCTTCCCTTGCAGGTTGTTGATTTAATTGTGAAACACTCGTTTCCGAATTAAATCAACTCTCTTCTCTATATTGCTCCGCATCTCCGCCGCGCCTCGCCGAAGCTTATCAGCGAAGGCGGGTGAACTCCGTGGTAAATATTTTTCTTAACGTCCCAGCCTCTCCTCGGACCCGGAAGGTCCTATGGACCTGAGGGGAGTTCCCGAGGGTCCGGGAGAATACGGGCTAATAAGCGCCCTTGGCGAATATGACCACCCATATTGTTTTCAGGGCAATC